>DOHC01000160.1 GCA_003535475.1 Nitrospiraceae bacterium | reverse complement strand
TTGCGCAGACATTTGATTTGAGACTCATCTTTGGGTCATTACTATTTTCACTCTTTGTGTCTCTCCTTTCAGGAGTTTATCCTGCATGGAGGGCATCTAAACTCACACCTGTGGAGGCAATAAGCTATGAATGACATAATTATCAAAGCAGAGAAGTTGGTTAAAACATACAACACGAGTAAGGTGAAAACCCATGCCTTAAGGGGTGTGACCCTTGAGATACCGAGGGGTACGTTTTCATGTATCACTGGGCCATCAGGCCATGGGAAAAGCACCCTGATGCACCTCATAGGTGGTCTTGACAAGCCAACAGAAGGCCGTACATTTATTGAAGGCACAGACATTGGAGGATTGAGCAATAGTAAGCTTGCCGAGTTACGTGCTCAAAAGATAGGTTTCGTTTTCCAGTTCTTCAACCTTCTGCAAAACCTCACAGCACAGGAGAATGTGGAGACAGCAATGATGTTTTCAAAAACACCTGAGAAGACACAGAAGGAGAAGGCGAAAGAACTTTTATCATTAGTATGCCTTCCAGATAAACTCAATGCAAAGCCATCCGAACTTTCAGGGGGTCAGCAGCAGAGGGTTGCAATTGCAAGGGCACTGGCAAACGACCCTGAAATTTTGTTGATGGATGAGCCTACGGGTAATCTTGATTCAGAATCAGAGGCAGAGGTGCTGGATGCCATATTAAAACTTCACAAAGAAGGAAAGACTGTCGTCATCGTAACTCACAACAGCGAAATAGCGAAAATGGCTGAGATGGTTTTTGAGATAAAAGATGGTAAACTTGATGGTCAATGGAAAAATTAAATGACATAACTAAACTCATTGAGGAGATTGAGAGAATCTCTGAGATAGAGAAATGCCTAACCTGCCAATGTTTTTATGACACACTCATGGAATTTAAAGAGATCCTGGAGAAGGAGAAACTGAATGGAGCCTTGAAGGTTAGTCTTTCAAGGCTCATTGAAAAATCTAAAGTCACTCATGATTGTCTTGGATGTGATCCATGCTATCCTGTGCCTGTATTAAATGCACTTCACGAAATCATGGGAGCTGAAAAGGAATGCTCATGCGGCCCGGTGTGTAAGCCTGCTCCAATAAAACTCACTATGAAACCTCCATCGTGGCCTGTTGAACAGGGTGAATACATAGTCGGGAAAAAGACATCTCCTGTTGCCATAAGCACCCTCGGAAGCGATGAGCTGGCTGAGGCTATGGCGAAAAGATTGGGAAGAGAAAACTTTGCAATAGCTGGTAAGACCCATACAGAAAATATCGGCATAGAAAAGATTATTAAAAATACCATCTCAAACCCTAATATCCGGTTTTTAATCCTTTGTGGAAAGGATACCAGAGGACATATGGCAGGGCAGAGCCTGCTTTCCCTATTTAACAAAGGCATAAACCATGAAAAGAGAATTATTGATTCAGAAGGGCAAATGCCTGTGTTAAAGAATCTTGAGTTCTCAGAAACAGAGCATTTTAGAAAACAGGTAGAGGTTATTGACCTTAGCGGTCTGGAGGATATTAAAAGGATTGAAGGAGAGGTTAAGCTCTGCAAAGAGAAAAATCCTGGCAGGTTTGAGCGAACAATGGCAATAAAGAAAGCGCCTCAACTTGAGGCACAGAAGCCAGAAAAACTTATCCTTGACCCTTCAGGGTTTTTCATCATCTACCCGAAGAAAGAGGAAGGCAGGATATATCTTGAGCATTATAAAGCAGATGGCACATTGAACGAAATCATTTATGGAGAAGACCCGGTTCTTATAGCTTCAACGGCAATTGAACGGAATCTTGTTTCAAGGCTTGACCATGCAGCCTATCTTGGAAGAGAGCTTGAAAAGGGATATCTCTCTATGATTTATGGATTCCAATACATTCAGGACAGAGCGCCGGGGAAATAAGGATATGTGGAGGGAAATATTAATTCATCCGATAGTGTATGGGGCGCGGTTGGAGCAAACATCTTCGGAGGCGGCGAAAAATGGAGCCAGTTCGGGCAACTGGATAAAAATGACAACATTTATTTACAATTACGATATGAGTTTTAACAGTATTCTCCTCCAAATTCCGATTTAGACTTGTCAATGCCTTGTTTCATCTGTCATTGCGAGAACCTCTACGAGTCGTAGACCGAAGGGTTCGTGGCAATCTTATCGTCAAAGGCGAGATTGCTTCGCTTTGCTCGCAATGACACTTTTCTATATCGGGATTTTGGTCCTCCTCTTCCATTTTCCGCCTCTGCTGTAATATAATAATTTAAACTTGTTTCTAATAAATCTCAGAGAGAATATTCACACAAATGCTTGTCGGTTATAATAATAACGTAACCTACAAGGGAAAGGTTTATCATGTCCAGACAGAGGACAGCGGATTGAACAACCCTATCATAGTTACGCTGCTGTATATTAAAGGCACAATCCTTGCCTCAAAAAAAACAAGTTATTCTCACCTTATCGGAAACAAAGACATCAAAAAAAGCGTCAGGGAACTGATGAAGGAACAGCACAAGGCAATACTTAAAGAATTAATTGCGGGGAAGTATCCGGTTGATGGAGAAGAAGAAGAGAAAAAAGAAGAACCGGTAAGCCCCGAGCAGCTCGGGGCAAGCATGTCTGAACCTGAAATGAAAAAAACTAAAGACAAAACTCTGGATGATATTCTTCTGGATTACATCATGCAAAGGGAGAAAAAGAGATGAGTCAGGTTTCTGCCTCAAATGATATTGCGTTTCTGAGAGAACAGGCAAAGACAGTAAGGATTGAAATCCTGAAGATGCTTGCAGAGGCAGGCTCAGGCCATACAGGCGGCTCTTTGTCAGCAGCCGATGTGGCAACAGTGCTGTATTTTTCCAAGATGAGGCATAATCCCAAAGACCCTGCGTGGAAAGAGAGGGACAGATTTATACTCTCAAAAGGACATGCAGCGCCGCTGTTATATACGGTTCTTGCTCTTTCAGGGTATTTTGATAGGTCATTGCTGAATACATTGCGCAAGATCGGAAGCCCGCTTCAGGGACATCCATGTTCAAAACTGCTTCCGGGAGTAGAAATATCCACTGGCTCCTTAGGGCAGGGACTGTCCATTGCGAACGGGATTGCAATGGGGCTGAAAATGGACGGCATTAATTCACGCGTTTACTGCATATTAGGAGACGGAGAGACGCAGGAGGGACAGGTGTGGGAGGCAGCGATGACAGCAGCACATTACCGGCTTGATAATGTGTGCGCAATTATAGATAACAACGGTCTTCAGATAGACGGGCATTGCTGCGATGTAATGGCTCTTGAACCCATTGCAGAGAAATGGGATGCATTCGGATGGCATGTAATTGACATTGACGGGCATGATATTAAGGCTATTCTTGGCGCTTTCGATGAGGCTGAGGGAATAAAAGGGAAACCGACTATGATAGTTGCAAGGACGGTAAAGGGAAAAGGAGTCTCCTTTTTTGAAGGAAAGGTGCAGTATCATGGCATGGCTCCAACTTCAGAGGAATTGGAAAGGGCGTTAAAGGAGTTAGAATAATGGGTGAAAGAATAGCTACAAGGGACGCATACGGAGATGCGCTTCTTGAACTGGGCAAAAAAAGGAAAGAGGTTGTTGTGCTTGACGCAGACCTTTCAGGTTCCACAAAAACAGCAAAGTTTGCAAAGGTTTTCCCTGAGAGATTTTATAATATCGGAATTTCAGAGCAGGATTTAATCGGCACAGCGAGCGGCCTTTCACTTACAGGCAAGCTGCCTTTTGCTTCTACATTTGCTGTTTTTGAGACAGGCCGGGCGTGGGAGCAGATAAGACAGACAATCTCTTACTCAAGCCTGAATGTGAAGCTCGTTGCAACTCACAGCGGGATTACCGTTGCCGAGGATGGCGCATCGCATCAGGCAATAGAAGACATTGCCCTTATGAGAGTCCTTCCTAACATGACCGTGATTGTGCCTGCAGACGGGATAGAGACAAAACAGGTCATTGAGGCAATAGCTGATTTTTACGGGCCTGTTTATGTCAGGCTTGGAAGGTCCAAGGTGCCTGTGGTTATGCCTGATGACTATAAATTCACAATAGGAAAGGCGTATAAATTCCATATAGGAAAAGATGCAAATATAATCGCAGCAGGCATAATGGTTTCTGTTTCGCTTGATGCAATGGAGATGCTGAAAAAAGAGGGGATTGATGCCGGTGTGATAAACATGCCCACTGTCAAGCCGTTGGACAATGATGCAGTTGTTGAGGCCGCAAAGGCGTCAGGATTAATTGTAACAGCAGAGGAGCATTCTGTTATAGGCGGGCTCGGTGGAGCAGTGTGTGAATTCCTCGCTGAGAATTATCCTGTGCCTATAAAAAGAATCGGGATTAAGGACACATTCGGCTGTTCAGGACCTTCTGATGAACTGATGAAATTATACGAGTTGACAGCAGATGATATTGTAAGGACTGTTAAGCAAGGATTGAAGAGATAAATTATGATACATTTTTCCAATGTCACTAAGTTTTATGAGAGGCAGGCAGCGATTAAAAATATAACTTTTTCCGTAGAAAAAGGCGAAATGGTTTTTATGACAGGGCCGAGCGGCGCAGGAAAATCCACAATCCTTAAGATTATCTATCTTTCGGAAAAACCTGATGAGGGCAGTGTAACCATAGCAGAATGGGATCTGAGCAAACTTAAAGAATCAAGCATCCCGTTTTTAAGGAGAAACATAGGGGTCGTCTTTCAGGACTTCCGGCTTCTTGACAACAGGAATGTTTTTGACAATGTTGCCATGGCCTTGCGCATACGAGGCATGCTGGACAGCGAGATACAGGATTGGGTTATGGAAATATTGAAGATGGTGAATTTAAGGCATAAGGCAGACAGTTTTCCGCGGGCGCTTTCAGGCGGAGAACAGCAGAGAGTAGTTATTGCGCGCGCAATAGTCGGAGAGCGGACCATCCTTCTTGCCGATGTGCCGACAGGCAACCTTGACCCGGACACTGCGGCAGGAATTACGCGCTTGTTTAAGGAGGTAAACGCAAGGGGAACTACAGTTGTTATCGCTACACATAACAGGGAACTTTACAGGAATACAGGGCGGAGAGTGTTCAGGATTGACAGCGGCAATATGGTCGGAGAGGAGATAGGCTAATGTATCTTTTATATTCGTTCAGACTTGCCCTCCAGAGCTTATGGCGCGAGAAGTGGATAAATCTCCTCTCAATACTGACAATAGCGGCAGGGCTGTTTATGATCACACTCACATTTTTTGTTGTTTATAACATAGACCTTGCAACAAAAAGACTTCCTGCAAGGTTCTCAGTAATGCTTTACCTGAATGATGGGCTGTCAGAGCAGGAAACAGGGAATATAGTTTCCCATCTGAAAAAGAATAATGCCGTTGAACAGGCAAGATATATAGCAAAGGATAAGGCGCTGGAGGAATTAAAAGGCGTTTTAAAGAATGCAGATTATATTCTTGAGGGCATTGACGAAAACCCTCTCCCCGCATCAATTGAGATTAAGTTTAAGAAAGAATCTGTCAATATCGCAAGCGTTAAGAAATTCGCCGCAGAGATTAAAAAAATAAAGGGCATTGCAGAGGTGGAGTACGGCGAACAATTCCTTAATTCCATCCACTCTATCAAAGGAATGGCAAAGGCAGGCAGTTTATCTCTTATTATCATAATGTCGGCAGGAGTGATTTTTGTATGTTACAGCACCATAAAGATTGCGTTTTACAGGCGAAAAGAAGAAATAGAAACATTTAAACTTCTTGGCGCAACAAGGGGATTCATACGTGCGCCTTTTGTTATAGAGGGGAGCGTGCTCGGGATGTTCGGCGGGATTGCAAGCATGGCAGCCGCGCTCGCATTNNATTTGAAGCTTTCCCTGCCCTTCCTGTTGCCGGATTGCTGTTAGGCATAGGAGGCGCTGTAATTGCGCTGGGAAGAATAAGATTCTCCTGACAAGAATGCAAGAAATAAGTCATAAGTCAAGAATTAAAAGTCCACAATCAAATCCCACTACTGCCCCTTTGCTTCCGCACTCGGACGGATTCGCCGAGGCGGAAAAAGGGGGCAAGAGATTTATCAAACTGTCTGCTGCCTACTGCCTGCTGCCTACTGTTTTTTTACTATTCGCTATTCACTGTTCCCTGTTCACTGATATCGCTTCTGCTGCAAAAGATCCGAAGGAAGAATTTAAAAAACTTCAAAAAGAAATAGATACCCACAAGGAAAAACTTGAGAAAGCCAAGAGGATGGAGCATTCGGTTCTTGAAGAGCTTGACAGGACAAATAAAGACCTCAGCCGCACGCAGGCTGAGTTGAGAAAATACAGGGATAAACGCAGGATTACAGGAGGCGAGATACGCAAGGTTGAGGCAGACATATCGGTAAACAGAGCAAAACTCGAAAGGCAGGCGGAGTGGCTTAAGAGGAAACTTCGCGTTATGCAGAAGCATGGCTATTCAGGCGATGCTGTGATTCTGCTTTCAACCTCAGAGGACATAGCTCAGTTGATGAGAAGGTGGCGGTATATTAAAGAATTGGCCGGGTACGACCATAAGATGCTGAACGAATATAAAGAGACTATAAAGAATCTTACAGAGCAGGAAAGCCGTTTTAAGACACTGCACGCCGAACTAAAAAAGAGCGAGGAAAAGATACGGGCAAACGAGAAAACAATCGCAGAAAAGAAAAAGGGCAAAGAAATGCTTCTGTCCTCTG
>DOHC01000289.1 GCA_003535475.1 Nitrospiraceae bacterium | reverse complement strand
TTGACTCCTCATGGTTTTTCCCTGTTACAGAAGAAACAACACTGGCTTTCAGAGGCAGATATGGCCAGGCAACAGGAATATTCAACAAACCGCTGCCGCTTTATGAAAGATTTTATGTCGGAGGCATTTACACTGTGAGAGGTCTCGGCTGGGGAGAGGCTGGGCCTCGGGATGCAAACGGCGACGTAATAGGCGGTACAAAACAGGTTATATTTAACACAGAATATATCTTCCCTCTTGTCAGCGAGTTGAAATTTAAAGGGGTTACATTTTTTGATGCTGGCATGGCATTTGATTCTTTTAAGGACATTGGGGATGTTAAATACGGGGCAGGTATTGGCTTTAGATGGTTTTCTCCGATAGGCCCGTTAAGACTTGAATGGGGCCATAACTTAAATAGAAAACCGGGCGAAAGCAAAAGCAAATGGGAATTTACATTTGGCACCGCTTTTTAGATAATTACAGATGTCAGCAGTTATGATGCTGATAGTTGAAAGGAAACATTAGATAAAGGAGGAAAAATGAGAAAGATATTGCTATTAACGTTGTGTTCAGTCCTGCTTTATGTCTCACCTGCGGGAGCGGCTGAAGCGCTCAAGATAGGGTTCGTTGATTTGCAGCGCATATTTGCAGAATCAGACGCAGGCAAAAAGGCAAGGGCTGACATTGACGCAATTGAAAAATCAAAAAAGGCAGTGATAGAAGAGAAGGTCAATGCTCTTAAAAAAATTGAAGAAGAGATCAATAAGCAGTCTTCCGTTCTTTCTGCCGAGGCAAAGAAGGCGAAAGAGGAGGAGATGGGACAGCTTCAGAGAGATATCCAAAGGCTTGTAGCTGAGGCGAGAACAGAATTGCAGAAAAAAGAAAATGAGCTTACAAATGCAATTCTTAAAGACGTGGGTGACATTGTGGATGCTATCGGGTACGAGGAGGGATATGCGGTTATATTAAGAAGCGAGGTAGTTCTCTCTGCCAAGAAAGAGCTTGATCTTACGAGTGCAGTTATAAAGAGGCTTAATGAATCAAAAGGGAAACCAAAAGAGGAGCCAAAAGTAAAACCAAAGGAAAAACCAAAAGGCAAGAAATAAGGATTGACCTTTTAGGAATTCTGTGCCAGAATACCAAATGAAGTTTCGGAAGTTTTTGTCGTATATGACCGCAAAGACTTTAGACTTTGCGGTTTTTTATTGCATAGTTCCGTAATCTTCAGTTTTTAATAAGGAGGTACCGCACAGTGGCAAAAGGAACCGTAAAATGGTTTAATGAGTCCAAGGGTTTTGGATTTATAACCAGTGAAGACGGCGGAGATGTTTTTGTTCACTACTCTGAGCTTCAGGGAGATGGCTTTAAGTCTCTATCTGAAGGGCAGGCAGTGAGCTTTGATGTTGTTGACAGCCCCAAGGGGCCAAAGGCAGCAAACGTTGTAAAACTCTAAGCCAAAAAGGCAGGCGCCCCGATAAATCGGAGCGCCTGCCTTCATTTCGGATACTTTATTTTTTCCCGCTCAATGCCAATTTTTTAAAAGATTCAGAAGGCAGGCGAAAAATGCGTATATCTTTAGAGACCGCCATTTTCAGTCAGGACATCTAAGACTTATCAGTCTAAAATACACTAAAGACCTCTTCTATCTGATTCTACAAATAAGCCGGGGAGGAGGGTTGAACTCCCGACCTGCTGATTACGAATCAGCTGCTCTACCACTGAGCTACCCCGGCAATAACTGAAAGTTTAGAGTTAAAAGTTAAGAGTTAAAGACTATCTGAAATTTTCAACTTTCAACTTTTAACTTATTCTTTATTATATTCCATCAGCGCCTCTTTTTCAGGTGCGTCGGGGCATTCCCTGTATTTCGGAGAAAAGTGTATGACAACAAGGTTTTTAACGCCTGCCTCTCTCGCTATCCTTCCCGCGGTTTTTGCAGTGAGGTGATGCCTCTCTATTGCCCTTTCCCTGTCTTCCTCAAGAAAGTAAGCCTCGCAATACAGGGTATCGGAATCTTTAACGAGGGTTATTATTTTTCCTATATTCTCCTCATCCATCGAGGAATCAACAACGTAGGATATCTTTTGCCCCTCTGTTATCATAGCGATTTCCATGAGTTCTTTTTTGGTATATATTCTGCCGGATATTTTAAATTCCGTGTCTTCGGATGCATTCTCCCTGACAGCCCTTTTAAATTCTGAAAGCCATGGCCCTACCGGAAGCGCCAGCCTGTTCAGCGCTGCCTTATCAATATTTATATGAAAATCCTCTTTAAGAGAAAAGCAGAGGCATGGTATCTGATGCGTGAGGCACGCTGCTTTAACCTCAAAATATCCTTCTTTTAATAATGTCCCGTCAAATGGTTTTTCGCCATAATCTGTTCTGTTAAAACAATTCTCCGCATAAAAACCTGCATGGCTGATATGGTTTTCATTTATGCCGAAGACCTCTATTTTTAACGGATACTCTTTTATCAGGTTCCACGTGTATCCCCGGAGTTTCCCTTCAATGCACTCAGTGATATTTGAAGGCCCGAATATCCTTAATGGAGTCTCTCTTCTCAGAAGCGCCCTTAAAAGACTGTCAAACCCTATGAAATGGTCTATATGGGTATGCGTTACAAAGACGTCTGTTATCTTCTGGATATCGTTTGGTCTTAATCTGGTTGTATAGCCAAGGTCAAAGAGAAGCGCCCGTTTTTCCCTGAGCACCCTGACATATACGCACGGGTCGTCAAAGGGGCCGTTTATAGGTCTGTGATGAAAAGTCGGTTTCATAGGGGATTATATCCTATTGTGATATAATATGAAAATTAAAATGTAAAGAGCAAAATTTAAAATTATGGAATTCCTTAGTTTTGAATTTGTTAACTGGAGGACACATGTCTGAACTTAGAAAAGATCCGGTTGTCGGGCGGTGGGTTATAATCTCTGTCGAAAGGGGCAAGAGGCCGACGGACTTTATATCGCCTTCACAGAGGAAGAAAGGTGGTTTCTGTCCATTCTGTCGTGGCAATGAGCATACTGCTCCGCCTGAGATAATGGCATATAGGCCTCCGGGCACTCTGCCGGATTCTCCGGGCTGGACATTGAGAGTTGTACCGAATAAATTCCCTGCGCTTCAGATACATGGAGAATTGAACAAGACAGGGGAGGGAATATTTGACAAGATTAACGGGATCGGAGCTCATGAGGTTGTGATAGAGACGCCGGAGCATAACCTTTCACTCTCAACCATGCCTTTAAAGGCTGTTGAAGGTGCGTTGTGGGCATATTATATGAGACTTAATGACCTGAAGAAAGACCGGAGATTCAGGTATGTCCTGATATTCAAGAATGAAGGCGAGGATGCAGGGGCTTCGCTTGAACATACGCATACTCAGCTTATCGCCCTTCCTATCGTGCCCAAACTTGTCAAAGAAGAAGTTGATGCGGCGGAACAGTATTTCAATTTTAAGGAAAGATGCATTTTCTGCGATGTTATAAATCAGGAGCTTGAGGACGGCAGGCGCGTGATATACGAAAATAAGGGTTATCTCGCGTTGGCGCCTTTTGCGCCGAGGGCGCCGTTTGAAACATGGATTTTACCCAAGAGGCATGAATCGGCATTTTACCCTCCGAATAAGGATTTCTCTATGCTTGCGGAAATACTGCAGAGAATACTTAAGCAGATTGACAGGATACTTGATATTCCGCCGTATAATTTTATTATCCATACATCACCTTTCTATAATGAGACAAACGAATACTATCACTGGCATATCGAGATAATGCCCAAGCTGACGAAGATCGCAGGCTTTGAATGGGGATCTGGTTTTTATATAAACCCCACGCCGCCTGAAGAGGCGGCAAAATTCATGAGAGAAGCGAAAATATAATTCAAAATGAAAAATGCAAAATTAAAAATTATGGAATTCCTTAATTTTGATTTTTTAATTTTAAATTTTAAATTTTTGCGGAGCAAAAAGTGAAGATACTTATTGCAACTCCGGAAGCAGTCCCTTTTGCCAAGACAGGCGGCCTGGCAGATGTCACCGGCGCACTACTCAAAGAGTACATGAAAATGAAGGAAGAGGCTTGTCTTGTGATGCCTCTGTATAGAAGAGTCAGGGAGAATTTCAAGCTCAAGGATACGGGTTTGAAAATAAGTGTTCCTCTGGGAAACAGGGAATTAAAAGGCAGGATATTCAGCTATGAGAATTCAGCATATTTTATTGAGTGCGATGAGTTCTTTGACAGAGAAGAGCTTTACGGCACACCGCGCGGCGATTATCCTGACAATGCAGCGCGGTTTATATTTTTTTCAAGGGGTGCGCTTGAGACATGCAGGGGATTGGGATTTAAACCTGATATAATTCACTGTAATGACTGGCAGGCAGGACTTATTCCTTTATACCTTAAAACCATATATAAATCAGATAAGTTTTTTGACGGTACAGCGTCCATAATTACCATCCATAATTTGGGTTATCAGGGTTTGTTCCCGCAGACAGAGATGCCTCTCACTGGGCTTGAGAAGAATCTGTTTACGCCC
>DOHC01000148.1 GCA_003535475.1 Nitrospiraceae bacterium | reverse complement strand
ACATTTTATTATGAGTCAACTGGTAACGAGACAATATTCATAATCATAATATTGCTGGGCAGTTAGGAGCCCGGGGGTTCCTTCTCTTTCTCTTCGAGGGCAGGCCTTACGCTCTTATATTTTTCTATCAGCTTCCTGTTTTCAGGAATATTTCTTAAAAATATATTCGCTACCTTATCGGCATAAATAAGCTTCCAGTCATCTCTCTGGATAAGGAATTGAGAAAGAGCAGACCTGGCATCAAAAATTATCCAGTTGATATTATGTTTTTTCAGCACATCATACAAACCCGCCTCTATCCTTGCCACCTTAAAATATTCCTTTATCCTTTCAGAGCCGTACATATCAAGCCTGCCGTCTATAAATACCTTATACTGCGGGTAAGCGCTGTATATAATATAATCTCCGAACTCATCGCTGTTGAACATATTGCCGTCAAGGCGCTCTTTTTTTAAGAATTCAACCGCGGCGACAGGTTTTATTTTTTCGTCGAATCCGTACTCTACCCTGCCTGTTGCCGCCAAAATAATAACCGCTAAAACCGCCGCAAAAGGCCATAAATAGCCTTTTGCAGACGCATCTATAGGAGATATCCTTTCCGCTCTTTTTTTGAAAAAGCCTGCTAATCTACCTTCTGACTGCAGCATGTATTCTGCCTGCCTGGTTAAAATAGGCGCGGCAATGATGCCGAAAAGAGGTATATATCTTGCAGAGTACAAAGACATATATGTAAACAATAGAATTAGCCCCAGTTCTATGAGATTTAATCTTTTTCCTGAGAGCGCCAGCACTGCTATTGCGGATAAGAGGAGATATTTAAAAATAAGAGGCTCATGAAAATTGGGTGAGAGAAATTCCAAAACATTGTCCATGAGGATTCTGTCTGAAGTCAGCCTGAAAGGGAAGAGCAGGATATGGTAACCGTAGGGGTTAATAAGAGAAACAAGAAGACAGGCAAAAGTCGCCGCTCCAAGAATCTTTGCCTTCTTCTTATAGTCAGCTTTTTCTTCGCCCTGCGAAATAAATAATCTTGCAATGTTATAGAAAAGATAAATACCGCTGAGAATAAAAGCAGCGATAAATCCCCCATGCAGGTTAACCCATAAGAGCATGATAAGAGGCAATAAGTATAGATGGTTCTTATCCCTATACTGATAAGAATCAAGAAGGTAATACCATATAACCACCAAAAAAAGTGAAAAAATATGCGGCCTGGCCAGCCAATGTATCTGGGATGCCCCTACCACAAGCAAAACAACCAATAATGTCAGAAATATATTGCCTTTATATGTCTGAATCCCTCTCAACAGCAGATAATAAACCGCGGCTATTATAAAAGAGAAAAAGATCACGACGCCGGTCATCCCGAAAGCCCTGTGCAGCAACGCCATAATCACCTCTGAAAGCCATTCATGCGCGGTCCAGTAAAGGGGTGGGGATAAAAAAGAAAAAATATCCTGCTTCGGGATAGAAAATGTATCTAATATAAATTCGCCTGCCCTGATATGATAGCCCGTATCGCAATCTGCAAGCAGTCCCTTGCCCGCGCTAAACGAAAGTAAAAGGAAAACGCTCAGGAACACGATATCAGCAATAGAAGGTATAAAAATCGATTTTCTTGAATTATTCATATTACGCTGTCATCCTCTCTTTCTTAAGACTGCCATATAACTAATTCCGCACGGCAAAGGCAATAATTTCATAAAGGCCTTCTCTGCGGAAAAAATCTTGTAGAGCAGAAAATTTATCAACGGCGAGGGCAAATAGAGATCGCTTCTCCCCGAGCCTGAATCCGCGCGTTTCAGCAGCCTGTATATAGCAATCGCCGGAAAAAGGAAACTGTTAACAGGAGTAAAGACAAGCTCCGTAACATCAAGGCCTTTCCAAAGCATACGCAAACTCTTGCCTGAATAACGGCGCCTGTGACCCAGTACAACGTCATGGTTGCTCCACAGGAACCCGTGAGCCGGCACAGTAACCAATAACACCGCGTCAGGCTTTAGTGAGCGGACAATGTCTCCAAGAAAAACAGCGTCATCATCAATATGCTCCAAAACATCCGGCAGTATCACCGCATCAATATCTTTCCACAAACCGGCAAGCTTATCGCGAAAGTCGCCAAGGAATATCTCACAGTTTACATTCTCAGAAGTGTACTTGACGGCTTCGGGTGATCTATCAACACCAACCACCCGATAGTAGTCCCTGAAGAACTTAAGATTTCCGCCCGTGCCGCAACCGATTTCAGCGAGCAGCTTACCCCGATGTGCTGGCACGTATCTCCTCAAGGCAGCAAGCATAATATCCCGCCTCGCCTTAAACCACCAGTGAACATCTTCAATCCTTGAATGTAAATCAAATTCCGAAATATCCATCTGTCACATCGCTCCCGTCATGCCTCTAAGTGTTCACTTGTTGAAACTTTTGTTCTTACCCGACAATTGTATAATATCTTTTTCAAGTATCAGATCGGAAACACTAAGCTGCCTCTTAATTTCAGTCCTGTTCAGGTAACCATTTTTGTCAACATAAGAGCCGTCACGAAAAATCACGAAGCCGTTGTACATACCTGCCAGGTCTTTGCCTAAAAAGAATTCATCAGACGTATTGATACCTAAAAGATTGCAAACAGTTGGAGCAATATCAATAAGCCCTCCTATTATATCCCTTTTTTCCCCTTTCTTCATATGAGGCATACTTATAATCAAGGGGATTTTTTTCCCTTCACGCGCATCCCCTACATCTATTTTCTTCAATTCATTATAAGTCAATCTTGCCCGATGATCACCGTAAACCGCTATTATGGTATTTGACCTTAAGTTATATTCCGAAAGTTTATTCAGGAATTCACCTATTGCTGAATCGGCATAATGCATCGCCCTTATATAGTAGCCGATCCGTTCGCCTTCCATCTCATGCAGAGGGAAATCGTCAATTTCCGCTGTAATGTGAGCAAAAGGAGCATGTGACGACAGTGTCCTTAAAAATGCGTAAAATGGGACATGCAAATCCCTTATCTTTTCAAAGCTCTGCGAAAAGAACGCCTTGTCGCTTAGGCCGATTATATCCCAGCCGATCTTTTCCGTCATAATGAAATCTTCCTCGTAAAACTGATGGTCAAAGCCAAGTGCCCTGTCAAACGAAGCGTTATTCCAAAAATACCTCTTGAAACCCTCCATGACAGCGGTTGTATAACCGCGGGCATTAAGAACCCTCGCGAGCGAATCAAAACGATTTTGATAATAAAGAAAAGATGCCGCACCCCATCTTGCAGGATATAATGACGCGTTTGCAAGAAGAGTTGCATCGGATGAAACGCCGGCGGCTGTCTGATCAAAGATATTATTGAAATAGAGTCCCTCCCTTGCCAGCTTGTTCAGATTGGGCGTAATCTCCCTGCCCCCGTGGCTTTTTCCGATAACAAAATTCTGGAGGGATTCCACCTGAATGATGATAAGATTCATTCCCTTGCAGGCCCCGGTGAGCGGATTTGTGCTCAACCCTTTATTCCTGATAACTTTCCAGTCCACGATCATGCGGATATCTTCCGGAGTGGCCTTAATTTTCTCTTTCATTCTCCGCACATAACAATACGTTTCAAAAATATGGTAATTAATGATTCCCGCGTGATTTGCAAAATGAGAACGGTAAAAAATAGACCTGAAAAAGTCATTGCCTGAACGCATATTAAAAGTCATAACTCCGACATTGAAAATTAGTCCCGCCAATAAAAATACAGACATGGCTTTAGCCCTTTCGGAAAAAATGAATTTATGATCTGCAGTTTTTAACCTGAAAACAAAAAAAGGTAAAAATATAAAATCCGCAATAAACAGGGCTTCCATGCCTATCATGCCGATTGTTATGCCGGCCACAGATAAAAGCTGGTGCATATGGCTTAAGTCATATAAAGTGATAAAGTCGTCAAAATATTTTTGATATAAAGAATTTGAGAAAAAGATTAAAGAATACAGCAAGTTTATGGAGGCCAAATATGCAAACTTTAAACTACGTCTTTTTATTAATAATGACGTGCCAAGCGCCATCAAAATTGCTCCAAACGATGGGAAAAAACTTTTTGTATCCAGTCCAGAGGCATATGTAAACAAAAGCAATTTCAACGCGAGTATTAAAAAAAATGTCCTAAAAAGAATATCATGATAAGCAATAAGCAAATAATGCCACTCTCTCTTACGGAGCCCCTTCAGTAATCTATATTCCCGCTGTGCCATTCTTGATTAAAATTTGTTCCTGAAAATATTTGTCCATGTTCTTTCAGGGATGAACAACCTATTGTTTTTCTTAAACTCCGTTGCCATATTGTCATCGGTAATATGTAGAAGACCTGCTTTATTACGAATTAGGTCTGCCTTGTCGGATAAATCACTTTCCACAAGTTTATTGAGCACATGCTGCAATGATAAACTATTTTTGTCAAAAACAGGTTTCCCTGCATTCCTGAATTTTAAAAGGTTTTGTCGTATATCTTCTTTGCTCATTACAAAAGGACTATCACTGGCTGCAACAAAGTTGGAATAAGGCACAATATATTTAAATACATTGGCTGCAGTGAAGGTTACATCACCCGAAAAGGTTGTATTATAGTAAATTACTCCTCCCTTTTTGAGATGACTCTTGAAGAGTCTCAGGAATTCTTCGGAGAGAAGGTTTGTAGCTCCATCACGCCAGTGAAAGGTAGTGTTCATAGCTATAAGGTCAAACTTTTTATCAGGGTTTCTGTTAAGCCACCTTCTGCCATCGTCAATATGAATGCTGATTTTAGGGTCGTTAAGAATTGTGGAAATATCCGGATATTTCTTGATTAACGTACTATAGCCGGGATTAATTTCAACAACCGTAAGTTTTTTGACATCCAAATGATTAGCGATTACCCTTGTCCCTGAGCCGCTGCTCATTCCAATTTCAAGAACATCTTCCGGTTTAGGATGGAGCGCC
>DOHC01000086.1 GCA_003535475.1 Nitrospiraceae bacterium | reverse complement strand
AGCTCATGTGGGACAGGGTTGGAATAATAAGGTGCGGTGTGTCTCTTGAAGAGGCGAGGAAAAAACTTTCGGAATGGACATTCATACTTGACAAGGTCTTTTACACAAGGCGTGAACTTGAATTAAAAAACATGATTACAGTTGCAATGATGATCACAGAGGCCGCCTCTCTCAGAAAAGGAAGCGTGGGAGCGCATTACAGGTCTGATTTTCCGGAAAAGGGCAAAGACTGGCAGAAACATATTGCGCTGGCAAGAGAAGATGATAGAATAAAACATAGTCTGGCTTGAAGTAAGTTCTTCTTAAAAGGATTCAGGAGAGATAGATGGATTCTTCAGATTTTTCAAATAGGCGCGAAGACTTTACCGAATCAGGCCCCCTGCGGGAGACTTTTAAAAAAGGCGATTTCATAGGCCAGAAGTACGAAGTCTTTGGTGTTCTCGGTGAAGGCGCGTGCGGCATTGTCTATCTCGTATATTCTCATGAGACAAAGAGCGCTTATGCCTTAAAGACCTTTCGGGATGAATATCTGGAAGATGTAACCACAAGGGAGCGTTTTAAAAAAGAGGCACAGGTCTGGATTGATCTTGAACGGCATCCCTATCTTGTCAGGGCATCTTTTGTAGAAGAAATCTCGGGCAGGCTTTTTATTGCAATGGAACATATTGCACCTGATGATGAGGGGTTAAACACCCTTGAGGGATACTTAAGACGCAGGCCGCCGGATCTGGCACAAAGCCTTCGATGGGCAATACAGTTCTGTCATGGAATGGAGCATGCCTATTCAAAGGGTATTAAAGCCCACAGGGATATCAAGCCTGCGAATATAATGATAGGGCAAGATAAGGCTGTAAAGATTTCTGATTTTGGACTGGCAGGTTTTATCGGCACACCGAAAGCTTTTTCAGGCATAAAGATAAACCCACAGCACACTATCAGTGGAGAAACATATCAGACAATGAAGGGCAGCGCTTTCGGCACTCCTCCTTATATGCCGCCTGAGCAATTTGAAAATGCTGCGGGCTGTGATGAAAGGAGCGACATCTATAGTTTCGGCATTGTCTTATATCAAATGGCATCAGGCGGAAAGCTCCCGTTTTTACCGGACATGTCCGGAAGCGGTGAAGGAGATGTATTTCATAAATGGTATATGCTGCACAGCAAGGCATCTGTTCCAAGATTGAAATCACCCCTTTTCCCTGTCATCTTTCGCTGCCTTGAAAAAAAAACAGTCAACAGATATTTCTCTTTTAAAGAGTTACGAAGAGATTTTGAGACATTGCTTAAAAAACAAACAGGTGAAGTTGTCAAGGTTCCTGAATTAAAGGAATTGGAAGCATGGGAATGGAGCAACAAAGGGGTTTCCTTAAGAAGTCTCGGTAAGCATCAAGAAGCGATTGCTTGTTATGAAAAGGCCATTGAGATAAACCCCAGAGAGGCATGGGCATGGAGTAACAAAGGGGTTGCATTAGGAGGGATAGGTAAATATCAAGAAGCAATAGACTGTTATGATAGAGCCCTTGAGATAAACCCCAGAGATGCAGCGGCATGGCTTAACAAAGGGGCTGCATTAAGAAGTCTCAGTAAGTCTCAAGAAGCGATTGTTTGTTATGACGAAGCCTTTGCGATAAACCCCATATGTGCAGCGGCATGGTTTAATAGAGGGGCTGCATTAGATAGTCTCGGTAAGCATCAAGAAGCAATAGCCTGTTTTGACACTGCCCTTCAGTTAAACCCCGGAGATGCAGAGGCATGGTATATTAGGAGGTCTCGGTAAGCCTCAAGAAGCGATTGCCTGTTTTGATAAAGCCCTTGAGATAAATCCCGGAGATGCAGAGGCATGGCTTAACAAAGGTGTTGCACTATTAGGGATCGGTAAGGCTCCAGAAGCCATAAAGGCGTTTAACTGTTTTATAAAGTTTGCACCGCCTCAAGATGCCGAACGAGTATCAAAGGCTAAAGAAATTATACAAAAGATTGAAGTAAGTTTAGCTGAGGACAAGGATGCAGAGACATGGTATGAAAAAGGAACTTCATTAGACATTCTCGGTAAACCTCAAGAAGCTATAGCCTGTTATAACAAAGCCCTTGAGATAAACCCCAGACATGCAGGAGCATGGTTTTGGAAAGCTATTGCAGAAGATGAAATTGGCCTGAATCAAGACGCTATTTTTTCTTATCGACGGTTTATAGAATTAGCGCCAACACAAGATGCAGAGCAAAGTGAAATTGAATATGCTCGACAGAGGTTATTAGAAAAAAGGTAACGACATTGAAAATAGTTTACATATTTGGATAAATGAAAAGCGCCAATTCAATAATGAAGTGCAGCAACTGGTTATGTGCTTTTGTTTATTCCCCTTTCCTTTCCATAAGTATTCTGCCACCTTTTTCATAATAATCAGTGTTATATAATTCTTTTAGTGTATCCTCTGGTAAGCTTGATAATAAACTATTTGCTGCACTTTCAATCATTTTCCAATCCTCGTAACCTATTTCAATAGGCTTTTTGGGATCTGCATAGCGCAGACAATAAAATTGATTAACTTTTTTCAACATTTCTTCTGCTTCTTTTTTTAATTTAAATCCTGATTTCTTTGCTATCTTATAAAGCATTTTTAAATCGTGTATTGCCGGGAATTCTCCGTTCGTGTTAAGAAGGATTGATTTTAATATTAATTCTAAACCCAAGTGTGATAAATATCCGCCTGAATCAAAACATATCGGATTTCGGTCAAATAACAAATTTGCCGATCTGAGATGATCGATTGCATATTTTAACAAGTCATCTGACTTAAACCCATCGCTCGTTTTGAAGACTCTTTTCTTTTTAAATAAATTACACATAACGCCTGAAATAACCCGAGAGGCGAAGCCGAATCGGGTTGAGTGAGTTGTTAGCGTCTGCTTCATTCATCGACTTGTTGACTTTAGTTTTTTATTTTTAACTTTGAAGTCTTTAACCTTGTTCCTGTGCTTTGCGTCAATTTCTGCCGCGGTCTGCATATAGTCTTCTAACAACCCTAAACGAGCCAGCCTTCTCATAGGATTTCGGAAAGCGGCGTCGTATCTGTCCTCATCTGTAATAGCGCACCAAGGACATTGCCCATTGTCATCGTTTATAGGCTCATTACAATCGGAGCAATAATTATTCGCTTCGTCTAACTGTTGACCATTAAATAAATAACTACGATAGTCAGCGGTTATGAAGAATGGTCGCATGGAACTTCGCCCTAACTGCATCTTATAGTACTGCTTATTAATTTTCTTACAAAAGTTTTGAATTTGCTTTTCAAGTTTCGTATCAATTCGAGGGCCGGCAATTATAGCGGTTACACAATCTACGGGAATCTGGAGGATCATGCGCCCATTTTTCTTTCTTATTTTATTAAGCCCAACTACAAAGCGTCTCTCTGATTCATAGCTCCAATACTTACTTTTTGTAAAATATGCCGCCTTGAAAGCAGAACTTTGGAGCCAGTAGGTATGCCGTGGTTTTGTAGTTGTGTAAGCGCGTTTAACTTCATCCGCGTCGATTATCGTTGGCGACTTGCTATAATTTACATCTTCTATCCGAGCGTCAGGGTAATACTTGACGAGCAACTCTTCATCCAGCTCTATTACGAATCCAGTAGACTCGCGGGCGTAGTGTGCCCACATCGGGACAACATCTGGCAGATTAGAAAAACAAAGTGTCGGCAGTTGTGATATATTTCCTGCGGTTTCTATGTAAAATGCAAGAATATCAGAATCGATCCTGTCGGTATTAATTGTGAGGAATAGCTCATATGGATCATTAAAGTCTTTTGGGAAGGTCGATTTCAATTCAACAACGTCCTTCTCGCAGAATATTGATTTAAAAACATCTGGACTCACGTATTTATACAGCTTTTTCATATCTCGGCTAACTAATGATTATACCAACTTCCTATTTACAGCTTTCATGGAGAGAATATAGCATATTTAAAGGTTTTGATAAAGAAAAAATCATTTGAAATCAGGGAAAATATAAATACACAACTTGGTAAAATATGAGAAAATTGTCCAGTAATAGCAATTATCCCGGCCATATCTTAAATGATTTTCTTCCATGAATCCGATATGCCTGAAAGCCCCTCATATCAAGCGTGAAAACCTCATCAATATCAGCCTCTTCAGCCAGAACCACAAGCGTAGCATCGGCAAAGTCCATGGGAATGTCTTTATATTTATCCATTAATACAATTGCCCTTGACAGGCTTTCGTGCGATTGCGGCACTAAGGTAACTCCGCCTTGAAGGATAAAATCAACGCATGCTTTCTCAGCCTTCATTGACGGGGCAAGCAGATAAAGGGTTTCGGTTAGAACAGGCTCTGTGGTATATATTTCTCCACTGAAGGTTTTAAGAAATTCGGCGCACTGGCTATGTTTCCCTTCGCTTTTATCAAGAAGGGCAACAAAGGCGCCTGTGTCCAGAAGGATTTTATGCATGTTTTTTGAGTTTTTTTAGGAGATGTTTCCTATGGGACTGCCCGAGGTCTGAAACACCGCTTTCAACAGCGCCTATAAGGTTGCTGACGCGTTCATACGGGCTTTGCTCTTCCCTTATCTGTGTTTCTTTGAGAAATCTCTCCAGCGCTATTCTGACAATATCCGAGCGTTTCAGATGAAGCCTCTTTGCATAATTGGATATCTCCCGCTCAAGATTGTCCGTAAGCCTGACTGTTAATTGAGATTGCATATATCCTCCTCTATTTAAGAAATGCAATATATTGTAATGCAATGCATTCAGTTGCGTCAAGTATTAAGTTGAATCCCTATTCATGCCCCTTACAGAAAAAATTATTGAATATTTCAAAAGTCACGCTGGCAGTTGAAAATTACCGGCAACAATTCTCGGAACGGTGATGTCTTCATCAAGGGATTCCCATCTCAGGTTTTGATAAAGAAAAAATCATTTGGAATAGTAATTGAAGGGCAAGGTAAAAAGGTTATTATGATATAATAGGTCAGCAGTGGAAATAAAATATTCTGAAAAAGCTGTTAAACAGCTCAAAAAGATCTGCAAGGGGGACAAGAAGAGCGCCTCCATGATAATAGGAGCACTTGAGTCATACTCTCAAAATCCAAAAGGTAATTTTGATATTAAGATTTTAAAGGGTAGATATGATGAGTTCAAAAGGCTTAGAGTCGGAAAATACCGCATTATATTTGAGGATGACGACAGAATAATGCTAATCTATGAAATAAAACATAGACAGGAGGCTTATGATGATTAAGACACAGTTAGTCAGGGAGGATAATAAACCTGTTGCTGTTATTATGGATTACAGAGAATATCTGAGGCTGAAAGAGATGGAAGAGGATAAGTCGGATTATTTTTCTGCAATGGAAGTGAAAAGAAAGAATAAAAAATGGAAAAGCCATACTGATTTAAAAAAAGAACTCTGCTTATAATCTCATCTAAATATGCCAGACCTTTCAATCGGCGCAAACATAGCATGGCAGATAGCTGCTCATGAGGCAGCGGCTGCAAAGTTCCAGTTCATAGAGAAAGAGCATCTATTCATTGGCATTTGCAGTCTTGAGAAGATTTTAAAGCTAAGCCCTGAGGACTCTGGTCTTAACCCTGAATCATTAAAAGCATTACAGAAAGAAAATGCAGAAATTCAGGGCTTGATGGAGAAGTTGGGGTTAAATACTGCCCATCTGCGCCGGAGATTGCGTAAAAAACTTGGAAGCGGAAATTATACTCATACCAAGAATGTTGTTCACAGAAGTGAATCATGCAAGAAAGTCTTTAAACATGCCTATGAACTTGCTTTTTCAAATGAACAAGTTACATGTCTTCACCTTCTTGGGGCAATACTTAAGGAACCAAGCGGACGTATTATGCATGTGCTTCAAGAAGCGGATGTAAAAGAAGATGCCCTTTTAAAAAGCGTTCTCTCCCATATCTCCAAAAAGCCTGTTCAGGAAAAGGAGTATGACAGCGCTACGCCTTATCTTGACCGCTATGGCCGTGACTTGAACAAGGCAGCAAGAGAAGGAAAGCTTGGGCCTTTTGTTGGCAGGCGGAATGAACTTCTTCAGGTGATACAATCCCTTGCAGGGAGCATGAAAAATAACCCTGTCCTGGTCGGTGAGCCGGGTGTTGGTAAAACCGCTGTTGTAGAAGCCCTTGCTGTGCGAGCTGTTCAGGGCAAAGACTCACAAGTTCTTGGAGGAAAAAGAATCATAGAGTTAAACATGGGGGCAGTGGTTGGAGGGACAAAATACAGAGGAGAGTTTGAAGAAA
>DOHC01000210.1 GCA_003535475.1 Nitrospiraceae bacterium | reverse complement strand
CGAATTAGTGAGCGAGAACAACGGTGTTCTATTTATTATTCCCATTTTCTTGTTTGCAACTTTTTCATTTAATTAGATCTGGCTCCATTTCTGTTACATGCACGGGAAAGGTTTGTCATTCCAGAATTTTTAAATATCTCTTAATTTCCATTGCACCATGAAAAACTCCTAAAATATCAATCAATTCTTTGCTTCGAATGAGGTATGTAATACGGTAGTGCCCATATAGCAGTATTCTTATATCCCCTTCTGGCTCCGACCTGTATTTATATCCAATTTCTGGAAAGTCTTTCAGAATCTGCGCCTTTTTATAAATCCCAGCGGTAACCCGTTGTGCTGCATTCTCATTGTCTTGGGCAATATAGCCATAAATCTCTCTAAGCCACTTCTCTGCCTCTGATGTCCACCTTATTTTTGCCATGAACGAATGCGATGCCCCATTTCTGCATCACTGCACATCCTGCCATTTCGTGAATCTTCTAATCCCCTCTCAATCATTCGCTCAAATGCCAGCTCTCGCATTATTTCCTCATACGAGGCATCTTCGGGCTGTTCTCTAATAATTTTTGTCATTGCCTCCTTCACAGCAACCATAGCAGTACCTCCTTTGTATTTTGTTTATATTTTAGCACAACGGCCAAGCTCGCAGGGAGGGGGGGCTATTTTCTACTGATTCGGCGTATTGATTTGTTAGGCATTTTCTTTATTCTTCCTCATTAGCGGCTGTCCCTCTTTTTATTTTTCCATTATGAATCAAATAAATCCTTGACTATTGAGGCGGAGAAAAGCCTCAATAAAATCGCCTCGCTTCAGGCTTCGGATATGTTGGAGTTGATCAGATGGAATATTGTTGACATACAACTGGAGACCTTTTTGAGTAAGCAGTTTAGGGTTGTGAAAACAGAAAAAAGAGAGGAAAGCTGAATGTTTTATATTAAGCTGAATACTGAGGTGCAACAACCCACGAATTGCGGTGAGTATAAATATTTCTGTGCCAATAGGGTCAAATTCAATTATGCCATCTGGGTCAGGATCATTGTTCGCATGCTTGAAAAAATTGTAATGCTTGTTCAAATACTTTTTTGCAAGTCCACGATATTCGTCCTTGATAACTATGCTGTCAAAGAGAAGTTCTGCACCTTTCCGGTGTTGATTTATATCATGGATGACCTGATGAGCGGCGCAGGCGAGCGTATGAATAGCAATAGGGTCACCTTCCTGAAAATAAAGGTCAATTGCTTGATCGAGTTGTCGGCATGCAGCGGCTATTTTCGTAATTGTTTCTTTCATATTTTATTTACACACAACGATGAGGCTGACCAGTGCGGGAAAAATGCGCTGGAATGAAAAAACCAACGGCTTCACCCGCGTCCGGGTCAAGCCGTTGGTTATAGCAGGAGGTATCATGTATTTAATATGGTTCATTAGAATTATTTTATTTGATTTGCTCTGTTCCTTGATTTGGCTGTTGCTTCAGCTTTATGGAGATCTTAGGGACTTCAAAGAAGACAGTGAAAAGCAAAACAGCCGTAAGTATAGCGATAACCCAAGTAAGAAAAAGAATTCGTCCAGTGAGTTTTTCAGTTTTTTTCGCAGATTTTTCAGCTTCTTCCGCAAGCAAGACAAGAAGCCTGGAATTTTGGACTGAGAGGTAAGTTTGGACATCAGAATTGTTAAGAGGATTTTTAGGACTACGTTTCTTCATATCTTCAATGATGGTATGAATTTCTGGATTCATGGTATGTCCTTTTTAGTTTTAATCTTTAGCTGTAACGTTTGCGCTAACTGGTGTGCAAATGCGGTGCGAAGCGCCGTTTTTGTATGTATGCGATGAGCGAATTGTTAGGGCTAAAACCCTTTCTCCAGCAGCTTGGTTTTTTGTTTTTCATATTCTTCTTTTGACAAAATGTCGTCATCCAGCAACTTCTTCAGTTCACGCAGTTTTTTCGTCAGCTTTTCTTCACCCGCTTCTACGATTGGGGTTGGCGACGGTTGGTTTCGCACCTTTTTATATGCAGTTGCCCTGATTACGTATTTATTATAGAAGCAGTCACCGCTCAAGTGTGGCTCAGTCAATGAAATTATCTGTGCGTAGTTTCCGCCCATGTCATACGTTCGGTTTCTGAGGCTGGTGATCGCTCTCTCATATGAACCCTTATAACCAAATCCGCCACACCCCTCTCCATCAAATCCAGAAACGGGGCCAATTATTTCGTAATTATCGCCAGGATCAGATTTGGCAACTAGGACATTGTTTGCCCCTGGGGTGAGTTGCAACGGTGGAGCCGTTGCACAGCCAGCAATTGCCAAAAGCATACTCAATAGAACCGCTGTTTTTGAATTCATAATGTCCCCTCTAAGCCCTGACATTCTTTTTTATATTGATTCAATAATATGATGAATTATAGTGAAGGAGAGGTTTATAGTCAAGCGAAGGAAACTAAAAATCCCCGAAAAAGGTAGTGTTTTCAACAGCGTCTGTTATGTTATTATGAGACATTGCTTAAAGCCAGCATCTCTGCGGTTTTGCGCGGGGAGGGTAATTGACCGCTGATTTTTGAATGAATTAGCATTAAAGGCAAGGAGGTTTTATGTGGTGAAAAATTAAAAATAATTTTGATTCAGGCATAGAAAGGATAAAATGGTTTTCTTCTCTGTTGTCTGAAAGGGTGAAGATTGAATTTTCGGTCATCAAACTTGTAAGCGACAGGGATAAAAAAGAGAAAGAAAGAGCTGAAAAGCTGAGGCTTATTGGAGAGCGCGTGTTTGAGGTGAAGGAACAGCAGGACAAGAACGTGCTGAAGGACAAAATTATAACAAGCGCTATAAGCGAGATAGAGAAGCTTGATTCTGAGATTGAAGATATAAACAAGAAGGTATCCGAGGTCAGCAAGGTTGAAGGATAGAATTTAAATATGCACAGCCTGACTCTTTACCTCATGGTTTTTATTTTCGGCTCTATCGTGGGCTCTTTCCTGAATGTCTGCATATACAGAATTCCGAGAGAGAAATCAATAATTATGCCTTCTTCATACTGCCCCTCATGCAATACTCCCGTAAAGANNACATACCGATTATCAGCTATATAATGCTTGCAGGCAGATGCAGGGCATGCAAGGGGAATATATCTCTCAGGTATCCGGTGGTTGAGGCTGTGAATGCCTTTTTCTATGCCGCTGTTTTATGGAGATTCGGAATGGGGTGGCACACATTATTTTATTTTGCATTTGTTTCTGCCCTGATAGTCATAACATTTATAGACCTCGATTTTCATATAATACCTGACAGCATAACGCTGCCCGGCATCCTGATAGGACTGATTGCAGGCTCATTCCTCCTTCACGACCCCTTTTTTAGATGGAATTTGATGGGATTTAAGACTACGATTATCGGCGCTGTGACAGGGTTTGGCCTTTTCTATTTGATTGCCGTTCTCAGCCGCGGAGGAATGGGCGGAGGCGATATAAAGATGATGGCGATGGCCGGCGCTTTGATGGGATGGAAGTCTGTCCTGCTGACAACCTTTCTCGGCAGTCTCTTTGGTTCTGTATGGGGCATATTCCTGATGGCATTTAAGGGTAGAGGGAGAAAAAGCAAGATACCATTCGGCCCGTTCCTTGCAGCAGGGGCTGTCATAACACTTTTTTTTGCACAGGAGATTTTTCACTGGTATCTGAGGATTTAATGAGCCCTGAAGCAGCATACCTGCCTCTTTTTATATTCCTGATTGCAATACTTATCTTCTTCTATTTTTTCAGGGCATTTCTGAAATTCAACAGGGAAAAGAAAAAAACAAAACAGAAGGATACGTCTCAGGTCGGGTTTGTTGTGGATACATTTCATGGGCTTGTCTCCAAGCTAAAGGAAAAAGAGAAAGAGCTTGAGGTGTTAAAGAAGCTCGCCGAGCAGAGGGCAGGGGATGTTGAAAGCTACAACAGGAATATTCTCCAGAGCGTTCCGAGCGGGGTAATAAGTTTTGACAGGGAGTTAAGAATTAAGAGTATGAACTCGTCCGCAGAGAAGATTCTCGGCGTAAAGGCAGAAGATACAATTGAAAGAAACTGCGAAGAACTGTTTAAGAATCCCATAGTAAAACTTCTTAAAGAAGGAAAATCCATTGAAAGAGGAGAGGTTCAGTATAAGTTATCTGACGGCAGGGAGCTGTGGCTCGGTCTTACTTTTTCGCCTTTGCGTGACAGTGAGAGTAACGAAATAGGCAACATACTTGTCTTTACAGACCTTACAGAGCTTAAGGCGCTTGAGTCTCAGGCAGAGTTAAGGAAAAGGCTGTCAAGCCTCGGAGAAATGTCTGCCGGTATCGCGCATGAACTCAGAAACCCCCTTGGGGTGATTGCAGGCTATACAAAACTGCTATCCAGAAAGGCTGATGCCGCTTTGATACCGACAGTTGAGGCAATCTCAAAGGAGATTGAGGTTATGGACAGGATTATCTCTGGTTTCTTGTCATTTGCAAGGCCTGTTGAATTAACTCTCTCAAAAATCAATCTCAATGAAGTCATAAACAGTTGTGTGTCAAGCATCGCAGGTGTTAGCAGTGTTGAGGTTCTTCTTGATATTGACAAGTCTGTTT
>DOHC01000318.1 GCA_003535475.1 Nitrospiraceae bacterium | reverse complement strand
TTTTAACTTGTACCCAATGAGTGAGCGCGCATGCGGTATTTATTGATGCCGTATTTTGCGTTAAATATAGAGTGAAAAGGAGGATAGTATCCAATGATTGATACAGTATATATAGTGTTAATTGCTGTCGGCGTCGGCGTTGGCGTTGGAGTGATCATGAGCTTTATATATAGAAGCTCTCTGAAGCCGAGGCAATTAGATATTGAGAAAGAAAAAATAAAACTACTTGAAGAGGCAAAAAAAGAAGCAGAGACCAGAAAAAAAGAGGCGTCTCTTGAGGCAAAGGACATTGTCTATCAGGCTAAAGCGGAGGTAGAGAAAGACCAGAAAGAGAGGCGTTTCGAGTTAAACCAGCTTGATAAAAGGCTCAGGCAGAAAGAGGAGACATTAGACCGCAAGTTTGACCAGATAGATAAAAGGGAACATGACCTTACAAGAAGGGAAAAAGAATACGCTTCAAAAGAGCGGGCAATACAGGAGAAAGACAACCGGTACAATCAGATGTTAAAGGAACAGACTCTTCAGCTTGAAAGAATCTCAGGAATAAGTTCTGATGAGGCAAAGGCAGAACTGTTTAAGAGGGTGGAAGAGGAATCCCGCTTTGAGGCGGCAAAACTTGCAAAGACCATAGAAGATGAGGTGAAAGAAACAGCCGAGAAAAAAGCCAAGGAAACGATAAGCTTTGCCATACAGAGATATGCGAGTGATTATGTTGCAGATGCCACGGCATCGGCAGTAAGCCTGCCGAATGATGAAATGAAGGGCAGGATAATAGGTAGAGAAGGCAGGAATATCCGCGCGCTTGAAGCGGCTACCGGCGTTGACCTTCTTGTTGATGATACTCCTGAGCTTGTAACTCTCTCGGCTTTTGACCCGGTAAGGAGAGAGATTGCGAGGATTTCACTTGAGAGGCTTATTGCAGACGGCAGGATACATCCAACGAGAATAGAGGAGGTTGTTGAAAAGGTTAAGAAAGAGGTAGATGCAAATATCAGGGAAGAAGGAGAAAAGGCGGTTTTTGATATCGGGCTTTCAGGGATACATCCTGAGATAATAAAACTTCTCGGCAGACTCAAATACAGGACATCATACGGACAGCCCGTGCTTCAGCATTCAAAAGAGGTGGCGTATCTTGCAGGCATGATGGCAGGAGAACTCGGCATTGATGTCAAACTTGCCAAAAGGGCAGGGCTTCTCCATGATATTGGCAAGGCGGTGGACCATGAGGTTGAGGGTTCGCATCAGGAGATCGGGGCAAACATTGCAAAAAAACATGGTGAAAATCCGAAGGTTGTAAATGCAATAATGGTTCACCACGGAGAGGGTGACCCCATAACAGCAGAGGCGGCGCTGGTTGCTGCTGCTGATGCGCTATCCGCTGCAAGGCCGGGTGTCAGGAGAGAAAGCATAGAAAATTATCTCAAGCGGCTTGAGAATCTTGAAAAAATGGCGATGTCATATAAAGGCGTGGAGAAGTGCTACGCAATACAGGCAGGGAGGGAGATAAGAATAATTGTCAGGCCCGAAGATATGACGGATGAGATGTCGGCAGTGATGTCTAAGGATCTGGCAAAGAAGATAGAGTCCGAGATGACGTATCCGGGACAGATAAAGGTTACTGTTATAAGAGAATCCAGATATGTGGAATATGCTAAATAAGTTAAAAATGCAAAAAGCAAAATTTAAAATTATGGAATTCATTAGATTTGAATTTTTAATTTTAAATTTTTAATTTCTATGAAAGTTCTATTCATAGGCGATATAGTCGGCAAGGTCGGCAGGACAACCCTCAAGGGACTCCTGCCGAATATCGTTGACAGGTACAAGATAGATTTTGTAATTGCAAACGGTGAGAATGCTGCCGGCGGTTTCGGCGTGACAGACAAAACAGCAGGCGAGATACTGAATTACGGTGTTCATGTCATTACAACCGGCAATCATATATGGGATAAAAAGGATTCTATCCCATATATTGCAAAAGAAGACAGGATACTNNCAGGCCAGTGAACTATCCGCCGGGTGTGCCGGGCTGCGGCAGCGCAGTACATTCTCTTTCAAACGGAACAAAAGTCGGAGTGCTGAATATCTCAGGCAGGGTTTTTATGTCAGCCCTTGACTGCCCGTTCAGGACAGGCAAAGAAGAGATTAAGAAACTTAGAGAATCGACGGATATAATTATAGTGGACTTTCATGCGGAGGCAACCTCAGAAAAGATAGCGTTCGGTTATTTCGTTGACGGTAAAGTAAGCGCAGTCATCGGTACGCATACGCATGTGCAGACAGCAGATGAAAAGATACTTCCTAACGGCACCGCATATATCACCGATGTCGGGATGACAGGGCCTGCGGTTTCTGTTATAGGTATTGAGAAAGAGCAGATTATAGAGAGGTTTCTGCTTCAGATGCCTATGAAATTTGAAGTGGCTAAGGGCGAAGGGATATTGTCAGCAGTAGTTATAGAGATTGACGAAAAGACAGGGAAATCAACTGCAATTCAGAGATTACAGCTTAAATATCCCTGAGACGCCTCTATTTCACTTGTGCGGTGGTGAATCTCCTGCTCTTTGACCGATAATGATGGGCATTTTTATTTTTTATAGTGGAAGTGGTCGAACCCGATATCTTGTCTCCTCAACGCTGATTATGGCGCCTTTCTTTAAATCTTCCGAGGATTCTTTTAAAACCTGTTTTAATCTGCTGTTTACATTGCTGGGAGTTTCATTCTCAAGGCGCAAGATAATTACGCTGGGGCATTTTTCACCTGAAGCAGAAACAATATCACCGAAATCAAGGTCGCAAGTCAGAACAATACGCTTTTCTTTCTTTGCTTTTCTAACGATTTCAGTATCTGAAGCGCGGTGCATTTTAGAATCTCTGACATGGATGGCGTCAAAGCCCTGTTCATTCAGCCAGATAACCGTTGTCTGGGAAATCCCCATGTCAGCGATAAATTTCATGCCGGTTAATTGAGCACGGGGTGAAGTTCCTCTTTGGCAAGCCAGGAGCCGTATTGAAGGGCTTCTTTTATATCTTCAGGTTCAAGATCTGGGTATTCCTTGGTTATCTCTTCTGTGGTCATTCCGTTAGCAACAAGATTTATTATCAGAGAAATGGGTATCCGCATTCCCCTTATGCACGCCTGCCCGCCCATAATTTCTTTGTTGAATGTTATTCTCTTAAACTCCTTCATATCGCACCTCCAAATAAAACCTTACTGAGTTTATTATATAACAGTCCGGCAGATCCCGAATCTTTGCCTCAAGTTCTTTATTTTTTGTTGTCATCATTTCTCCTTCATATTATACCAATTATGTATTTAATGGCTCTATGGCGCTCTTAAATTTTAAACTTGTGCACTATCAGACTTCCAGACCATCTCGCTAAACTTGCCCGCCCTCTGTGAAATTCGGAAAATGCACTATGCATTTTTTAAACCCACATTCAACCTTGAACTGCAA
>DOHC01000046.1 GCA_003535475.1 Nitrospiraceae bacterium | reverse complement strand
TCTTTGAACGTAAGAACGCCGTGTTTATGCGCATCATGGATAACAGAGCTGCCAACAGATACAGCGCCCTTACTGCAGTCAAATTTTGTGTCTAATTTTACTACCCCCTCTTCAATAGCTGCCGCGCCGACAATTATCTTGAAGGTAGAGCCCGGCTCATAAATGTCTGTTATTGCCCTATTTCTTTTTTCAAAATCCTTTGCATATGCTGCGGAATTTGGATCATAGGCAGGCCTGTTTGCAAATGCCAGTATCTCGCCTGTGAATGGATCCATCATTATTACAGTTGCGGCAGATGCCCGCCATTGCGCCATTGCATTATCAAGCTCTTTTTCAGCTATATACTGAAGCCCTTCATCTATAGTCAGAAACACATTGTTGCCTTTTGACTCTATATCCACCCCTGTAGAAAGCGTCCTGCCTCTTGCATCCCTCATAACAAGGATCTTTCCTCCGGGTGTTCTTAAAAATTTATTGTATTTCAGTTCAACGCCTTCAAGCGCCTGATTATCAATGCCGACAGCGCCGATAACGTGAGAAGCGAGCTTGCCTTTCGGATAAAATCTCTTCGCATCAGGCACAAAACCAAGCCCCTTTATGTCCATCTTTTTTATCTTCTCCGCTGTTTCATTATTAAGCTTTCTTTCCACCCAGACAAACCTGCCCTTGGAAGAAAATTTTGCAAGCATTGCTTCGGGATTTTTCCCTATAACTCCTGAAAGGTCATACGCTGCAGTCTGAGGAGAGATCATAGCTGAAGGGTCGCAAAACAATGACTCCACTTCAAGATTCACACCAAGTTCCCTTCCCTTTCTGTCAAATATCAATCCGCGCCTTGCCTGTATATCTTCATGCTTGAGCTGTTGTATCCTTGCCCTCTCGGAAAACCTGCCGTGGTTAAGCACCATCAAATCCATGAGACGCAAAAATACCGCAACAAAACCAAAGATTATTGCTGTATTAAGAATTATCGCTCTTTTCCTCATTCATCCCTTCTTAATTACAGGCTAAGGCCCTGACAACTGCCTTCCCTCCAAAGATGCCTTGAATGGGGTTGTTCTTCCCATCCTTCTTCACATAGACTACTTTTATCCTGTCAGGGAAAACCAAAGCAAGTTTTCCGCTGCCCTTGCTTTTAACGCTCTGTATTGACAGAAGGACTGCCTTCTCTGCCATCAGAGTCTTTCTGTCCCTGAGGATTTCCATCCTCCTGTGGTCAAGCGCTGCAATACTGTATTCTGCTGTCCTTACACTTGACCTCAGCCAGACAATTGAGAAGATACCGAACAAAATAAACGCTACAGATACGGGCACCAAGAAGAAAGAAAAAATACCGCTTCGGTTCACACGAGTCATATTTTTTCCGCTCCTCTTAATTTAGCGCTCCTCGCAGACGGGTTGAATCTTACTTCTTCGTCTGAAGGGGCAATGGGTTTTTTGGTTAAAATCCTTAATATCCCCTGCTTCTGTTTATCCCTTATAAAGTTCTTTGCTATTCTGTCCTCAAGTGAATGATATGAGATAACACACAACCTGCCTCCGCTCTTAAGAATACCTGCCGCCTCATTAAGCCCTTTTCTGAGTTCATTGAGTTCATCATTCACAGCAATCCTCAATGCCTGAAACGTCTTTGTTGCAGGGTGATGTTTGCCTCTTTTCCTGTAAACCCTATAAACAATATCTGACAGTTCAGCGCAGGTATCTATTTTCTTTTTAGCCCTGTAATCAATAACTGCCCTTGCTATATTCCGTGAGAGTTTTTCTTCGCCGTACTCCCACAAAATCCTGCTTATCTCTTTTTCAGGATATTTATTGACAATGTGTGCTGCTGTAATTTCCTGTTCCCTGTCCATCCTCATATCCAAAGGCTCTTCTGAAAAAAAACTGAAGCCTCTTTCATCTGTCTTCAGATGAAACATGGATGTGCCGAGGTCAAATAAAATCCCGTCCACTTCTGAAATACCTGTTTCGGCAGCCAGCCTGCTGATANNACTGATATCAGAAAATTTTCCCTTCTTCAAGGTCAGCCTGTTATCAGGAATTCTTTTCATTGCCATATCCAGAGCCTCTTCATCCCTGTCAATGCCGAGAAGCCTTCCATGTCCGATATGCCCGAGTATTTCTTCTGCGTGACCGCCAGGCCCAACTGTTGCATCAACATATATCCCCCCGAACATTGGTTTCAGCAACATAATCACCTCCCTTACCATCACAGGGAGATGAATAACCTTCACAGTTCACCGCCTCTAAAGACCGTAGCTTACAAGTCTTTGTTCAACAGCCTTTTTGTCTATCTTCGCAGGGTCAACCATCGCATCCCATTCTCTTCTGTCCCAGAGTTCTATCTTGTCTATCTGTCCGACAACGACTATATCTCCGTTTATGCCTGAGTCTTCTCTGTGAGCAACGGGAATAAGCACTCTCCCCTGCTTATCCAGTTCAATCTCAACAGCGGATGCAACAACCTTCCTCATAAAAAACTTTACTGCCTCATCCATCTTTGGCATTGCCCTCACCCTTTCTTCAAGCCTGTTCCATTCCTCTTGTGGATATAAATGAAGGCACTTATCAAACGCAGCATTGACGATGTAAAGTTTCGGGTTGTAATTAGCGGAAATTATTTCTCTGAAAGGCGCAGGTATGATGATTCTGCCCTTTGGGTCTACTGTATAATAATATTTTCCAGAAAAAGAAGGCATCTTCCCTCCACCTTCTACCACTTTTTACCACTAATATAGGGGTTAAGGAGGGGCTTGTCAAGAAAAAAATTAATAAAATTAAGGGGTGTCTATATTTTGTGCCTGTGGAGCACTGCTGCCACTATATAGGGTTATGAGAGGATTATTGTTAAATAAAAGGCACCCTGAATTTTATCTCAGGATGTCATTTTTTTAGATTGCTGAAACATTGACGGCAGGGGAAATTTAAAAGCTTTACAGGATAATGCATTCTCATCCAAATAAATCAGAATGCGTTCCGGTTCTTTCAAATATTATTTCACCTTCTTGAATTTCAGCAATATTGCCAATGAAAATTTTTTCTTGACATATATCATCTTTTTTTATAAAATGAAGATGGAAATCATTGTCAATAAGATTGGGAGACATTTATGGAAAAGAAGAGGATAGCAGTAATAGCTTGCAAAAATATCAAAGGTACTAGTTGTGTTGGCGGTTGCCTGAAGTGTTTTAAGGGTGTAACAGAGAAGGCAGGCGAATATGAGAGATGGAAGGATTACGAGATTGAAGTGATCGGCATCGATGATTGTGGAGGCTGCCCAGGTGTGGTAATGGCAAAGGTCAAGCTTCTTATGGATATGTGTGAATTGTATGACAGGGATGTGGATGCCATACATTTAGGAACTTGTATAAAGGTAGCTACACAAACTGCCAAATGCCCGATTGATGTTGAAGACCTGGAAAAGAAGATCGAGATAAAATTTGGTATAGAGGTGATCCTCGGTACACATCCATACTAAGAATAAGGGGAGAAAGTATTGATGCCATGGAGAGATGACACCGGACCACCTTGGTGGCACGGAAAATTTAGAGGATGCGGCTATAGGTTGACTGTTTCGAGACAGGCGATTCTTGACGTTCTGAGCAAGATAACTGAACATCCAAGCGCTGAAGAGATATATTTGGAGGTACACAAAGTATATCCTGCTATAGGACTGACTACGGTATACCGCACTCTTGAACTACTTGTACAGGCAGGACTTATCTTCAAATTTGATTTCGGAGATGGGAGAGCAAGATATGAGTTATCTGAGGGACCAAAAAGTATCGGACACCATCACCATCTTGTATGCATAGGTTGTGGGAGGATCATTGATTATACTGATTTCATTGATGAGGAAATAGAATTGCTGAGGAAAACTAAAAAAGGCCTTTCAAAGAAATATAACTTTAAGATAACGAATCATCTGATACAGTTTCACGGCTTATGCGGAAAGTGTCAGTAAATATATTTTTTGACTTTAAGTGCAAATGATTATCATTAACATAAGAAAGGAGGTGATAGGAGATGCCATTCGGTGACGGAACAGGACCTCAGGGCTTAGGTCCGAGGACAGGGAGAGGAGCCGGATATTGTTCCGGTTTTGGAATGCCCGGGTATGCGAACCCAGTTCCCGGTAGAGGTTGGTTCGGATTTGGTCGTGGCCGGGGTAGAGGCTGGTTTGGCGGAGGTCGTGGCTGGAGACACAGATATTGGGCAACAGGTTTATATGGATGGGGAGGAGCAGGATATGGCTATCCCCCTTTTGAGGAATATCCTTATGCTCCTACCGGCAAAGAGGAGATGGATATCCTGAGAGAACAGGCTGAATTTTTAAGGAAGGAGCTGGACGAAATTCAGAACCGTATCAGCACATTAGAGAAGGCTCAGGCACAGAAGAGTGAATAAGTGCATATAAAACGTCATTGCGGGCGCAGAGAAGAGCAATCTCAGAAATCCCCCTTTCCTTTGAGTTTGCTTGTGTATCGCCGCTCGCAATGACAGATTTCTCGTTCGCACAAAGTAAATTTATCTTAAGACGGAGGTGTACAATTATGCGAATAGCGATATCTACAGATGGTGATTTTGTATCGGAACATTTCGGAAGATGTCCGTCTTTTACGGTAGTCGATATTGAAGACGACAGAGTCACCAGCACTATGGTTTTAGAAAATCCTGGACATCAGCCAGGGGCTATCCCCCAATTTTTACACCAGAAAGGAGTCGAATGTATCGTGGCTGGTGGTATGGGTATGCGTGCGAGAGGTTATTTTGATGAGGCCGGCATTCAGGCAATTCTTGGCGTAAGCGGAAAAATTAACAATGTAATAAAGGAGCTTCAAAATGGGACTTTGCAAGGTGGTGAGAGTCTCTGTAAGCCTGGTGCAGGTAAAGGATATGGTCTCGATAAAGCGGTGTGTGACGATCCTCACGAAAAAAATGATAAGTGTAACCATTAAAAAGAGGTGATAATTATGAAAATTTGTGTAACATCACAGGGAGATAATCTGGATGCACAGGTTGATCCTCGGTTTGGAAGATGCCAGTATTTTATTATTGTGAACACAGACACACTTGAATTTGAGGCGGTTAAGAACCCAAATATGGATGCTATGGGTGGTGCAGGAATCCAATCAGGCCAGATTATGGCTAACAGGCAGGTAAAAGCGGTTGTTACAGGTAATGTAGGTCTAAACGCTTTTCAGACACTCAATGCAGCCGGGATTTCTGTATTAACCGGGGTATCCGGCAACGTCAGGCAAGCCATAGAAAAATATAAAAAAGGTGAATTAAAACCAACACAAGTACCAACAACTGCTGCAAAATCAGCGTAACGGCACAGGAAAGATAAGGAGGTAATTGAAATGCCAAGAGGCCAAGGTCAAGGTTCGGGTATGGGTAGAGGTATGGGAATGGGTATGGGTAGAGGCGGTGGAAGAGGTAGAATGAGTGGCAACAGACCTGGTGCAGGACCAGGAAGTAATTGCATCTGCCCAAAATGTGGAGAAAAAGTTGCCCATCAGCAGGGAGTTCCCTGCTACTCAGTCAACTGCCCAAAATGCGGAGAAAAAATGATGAGGGAATAGATGTTGGAAACAGAGACATTAATTGAGAAAGAAATAAACTTGCTTAGAGGAATGGGTTACGTCTTTAACGTTTTGTCCTACCTACAGGATGAACCTTTGTGTAGCAAATGTAACTCTTTCGTAAAGAGTATTGAAGCTGCTCAGGACAAGTTCTTAGCCTTAGAGAAGTCTCTGAATAAAAACAGAGGTATGCCTGAAGAAATGAGGAAGTTACTTTTAAATATTTATGCAACTCTTTCACAGATGAGCATCCCCGATAATCCTGTAAGACAGAAAAAAGAAGAGAACTGTAAGCTACCTGCTGGAGTTTGTTTCGCAAAGTCAGTGCTTACAGTATATGAAAAAATAGAAGAGCAAGTGTAAAACAGTGAAAATCTATATAAAGAGGTAAAGGACATGAAGAAAGAGAAAGAGTCAATACACGGAAAAAGTTGTTCTACAAAGATGAAACTTCCAAGTAAAGACGAGATTGAAGAGTTAAAAGAAAAGCGTGCACTACAGGACAATATTATCAGGATTAAGCATAAGATAATTGTTCTTTCAGGAAAAGGGGGTGTGGGCAAGAGCACCGTTGCTACAAATGTCGCTATAGCTCTTTCCCTGAGGGGACAGAAAGTAGGAATAATGGATATCGATATTCATGGTCCGAGTGTCCCGAAGATGTTAGGGCTTGAAGGGAATACACTGAGAGGAACAGAAACAGGACTCACCCCTATAGTTTATAGTGACAATCTAAGGGTGATGTCAATCGGCTTTATGCTGAGAACTCAGAACGATGCGGTTATTTGGAGGGCACCTCTAAAACACAAGCTCATAAGAGATTTTCTTACAGATGTTACGTGGGGCGACCTCGACTATCTCATTATCGATTCACCTCCCGGGACCGGGGACGAACCTTTGTCTGTTGCGCAATTACTCGAAGACGCGGATGGAGCAGTAATCGTGACGACTCCACAGGACGTGGCGCTCATCGATGTGCGTAAGGCCATTACATTTTGCAGGCAGGTAAACCTTCCCATATTTGGTGTTGTCGAAAATATGAGCGGATTCATCTGCCCTCATTGTGGTAAGACTGTAAATATATTCAAAGCTGGCGGTGGAGAATCAATGGCATCAGATATGGAAGTGCCTTTTCTCGGACGCATACCACTCGAACCAAAGATTGTCGACGCAGGCGACAGCGGAAGACCTTATCTTGAGTATAACCAGGAGTCAGAGACAGCTAAAGCCTTTAACAGGGTAATAGAACAGCTTCTCGGGCTGACGCCTCAACAAAAATCTGCAGCTTCAGGAGTGTGACCATATGCCGGTTTATGAGTATAAATGTGAAGGGTGCGGATATCAGTTTGAAGTGACTCATTCAATGAATGAAATACCGGTTGTGTTCTGTCCTGAGTGCAAGACGCATTCCAAAAAAGTCATTACCGGAGGAACAGGGTTCATTATGAAAGGCTCTCATCAGAAGGATA
>DOHC01000263.1:3902-7588 GCA_003535475.1 Nitrospiraceae bacterium | reverse complement strand
TGTCAGAGACGGGCGCAGTGGTCAACATTATTTGTGCCTACTGCTGCCCTCATAAATTTCTGGAACAGATAGTTTTCTTCTGTAGTGCATCTTGCAGAAGAAAGGCCTGCTATTGAATCAGCGCCGTGTCTCTCTTTTATCTCTTTGAGCTTTGCAGATATATAATCAAGCGCTTCGTCCCACAATGCCTCTTCAAATTCCCCATTTCTTTTTATGAGAGGTTTTTTAAGCCTGTCAGGGCTGTTGATAAACGAATAGCCGAACCTGCCTTTAGCGCACAGCCATCCCTCGTTCCACGTGTCTTCCTTTGAAGTCACTCTTACAACTTCATTCTGCCTTACGTGAAGGGTGAGATTGCATCCTGTCCCGCAGTATGAGCAGGTAGTGTCAATTTCCTTTATGTCTTTCTGCCTGCCGCGGAGCTGCCACATCTTGCCTGTCAAAGCGCCTGTCGGGCATACAGCGACACACTGCCCACAGAATTCACAGTCAAGGTCTCTTTCAAATGTCGGGCATATCTTGGATTTAAAACCGCGGTATGCAAAATCTATAGCGCCCACGCCCTGTATCTCATCGCAGACCTTTACGCATCTGCCGCAGAGAATGCATTTATCCATATCCCTTTCAATAAAAGGATTGCCGTCCCTTTTTTCGTATATCCTTCTTTCTCCTCCGAACCTGTTTTCTCTTATGCCATAGAAATATGCGAGTTCCTGAAGCGTGCAGTCTCCGGCTTTTTCGCATACCATGCAGTCATTCGGATGGTCTGAGAGAATAAGTTCAAGCATTGTTCTTCTTAAATCCTCAAGAGCAGGTGTTGAAGTTGTTACTTCCATTCCCTCTGCAACAGGAGTTGTGCATGATGTGAGCGGTCTCGGAACCCCTTTTACTTCAACAATACAGAGCCTGCAGCCTCCGAACGGCGTGAGTTTCGGATGATGACAGAGTGTCGGTATCTCTATATTCAGCATCTTTGCTGCGTCAAGAACTGTTGTGCCTTCCGCAACCTCGATTATCTTTCCGTCTATTGTTAACTTAACCATCTTTTTTCCTGATTGCCTAATTTCTGTCATTCTGGCTTGCCCAGAATCTATTTTTAAGAAGGATTCCCGACAAGCGGGAATGACAATAAAAAACTAAATACTTTTGAATGCCTTGAAGCTTGTTGCATATAAGTTCATTTTGAAATTTGAATTTCATTATTCCTTCTTCACTGCCTTGAACTTGCATACATCAAAACATGCTCCGCACTTAATGCATACCGCAGGGTCGATCTTATGGAGTTTTTTCTTTTCTCCTGTTATTGCGCCTGCAGGACATGCCCTCAAGCACGCTCCGCACCCTTTGCAGAATTCCTCAAGAATATAGTAAGTCAGCAGTTCTTTACAGACTGCTGCCGGGCACTTTCCTTTTAAATGCGCCTCGTATTCATCTCTGAAATATTTTATGGTGCTTAATATCGGATTTGGCGCTGTCTGGCCAAGACCGCAGAGTGATGCGGCCTTAATATCAGCGCTGAGCTTTTCGAGGAGTTCTATGTCTCCCTCTTTCCCTTTGCCTTTTGTTATTCTGTCAAGAATTTCAAGAAGTCTTTTAGTCCCTATCCTGCACGGGACACATTTCCCGCACGACTCCATCTGCGTGAACTGGAGAAAGTACTGCGCCATGTTAACCATACAGTTATCTGCATCGAGCACTACCATTCCGCCTGAACCTACTATAGAGCCTACTTTTGCAAGGGACTCAAAATCAACAGGAGTATCAAGCATCTCAGCCGGAATACACCCGCCAGAAGGCCCTCCTGTCTGGACTGCCTTAAGCGCCCTGTCGCCTTCTATGCCTCCGCCTATGTCGTAGATTATTTCCCGCAATGGAATCCCCATAGGCACTTCTATGAGTCCTGAGTTCTTGATTTTTCCAGTAAGGGCAAATACCTTTGTTCCCTTTGATTTCTCTGTGCCGAAAGAAGAAAACCATTGCGCGCCGTTCCTTATGATATATGGAACATTTGCAAGGGTTTCGACATTATTTATCACTGTTGGTTTTCCCCATAATCCGCTGTAGACCGGGAAGGGCGGTTTTGCCCTCGGCATTCCTCTCTGTCCCTCTATGGAGGCGATTAATGCTGTTTCCTCACCGCATACAAATGCCCCTGCGCCAAGTTTTACCTTTATATCAAAGCTGAATTTTGTGCCTAAGATATCTTTTCCGAGAAAACCTCTTGTCCTCGCATCAGAGAGAGCTTTTCTCAGCCTTTCAACAGCAAGCGGATACTCAGCCCTTATATAAACATAGCCCTTATCAGCTCCGATTGAATAAGCGCCTATTATCATTCCCTCGATTACAGCATGGGGGTTGCCCTCGATAACAGACCTGTCCATAAATGCGCCGGGGTCGCCTTCATCCGCATTGCAAATCATGTATTTTTGCTTGGAGGCCTGTTTCATTGCCGCTTCCCATTTCACTCCTGTAGGGAAACCTGCTCCGCCTCTTCCTCTGAGGCCTGAAGCCTTGATAATTCCGATTACATCCTCGGGGGCAGATGAGGTAATAACCTTTCTTGCCGCCTCATAGCCCTTGCCTGCAATATAGGCATCTATGTCCTCAGGATCTATAGAGCCGCAGTCAGAAAGAACAACCTTAAGCTGTTTTTTATGGAAGTTATGATAGTCATCTCCCACAACCCAGTCGGTCACAGGATTGTTTTCGATGATGTGCTCCTTTACTATTCTTGAGATCATCTCAGGCTTTACATACTGGTATGTTGTTTTTTGTCCTTTTACTATCACATCTACCAGAACGTCTTTGGCGCACAGTCCGCGGCATCCTACCTTGTGCATCAAGCAGTTTTTCTCTACCGTCGCCTCAATGCCGGATGCGTCAAGTTCTGTCCTGAAGGCATCCATAACATCAGAGCCGCCGGCTGCTATTCCGCCTGTGCCCATGCATACTTTTATAACAGTGTTAGTTGGCTTCACTGTTTGCACCCCTGATAGAACGTATTTCTTTAATGAGTTTATCTGCTGCTGCCTTCCCATGGACCTTTTTATTGATTATGAATACCGGAGCAATGCTGCAGGCGCCTATACAGTTCACTTTTTCGAGTGTGAATTGCATATCCTTTGTTGTTTCCTCGCCCTCCGACAGATCAAGCTCTTTTTTTACTCCGTTTATCAATCTATCGGAGCCTTTGACGTGACAGGCAGTGCCGCAGCAGGCAGTGATTATATTTCTCCCTCTTGGTTTCAGGTGAAACTGCGCATAGAATGTGGCTATTCCGTAGAAGCTGCTGGGATTGATGTCCAGCTTTGATGCAAACCAGTTGACAGCATTCTCAGGGATATATCCGAAGGCATTCTCAATATCCTGAAGAATAGATATGAGATTGCCCTCATTTTCTCTGGTATCTTTCAGAATCTTTTCAAGAGTTTTCTCCATGCCAAAAATTCCTTTCAGATGTGGACTTTAAAATTAGCACAGCAAAGGAAAGGCTGTCAATGCAGAAATAGAAATGAATCAATAAGTCTTGATTATGGGGATCTCAGTTTTTCTTGCGCAAGCGGTATTGAATTTTTCATGAGGTGCCCAGAAGGGTAGAATTTTACTCAGCCTGAAGTTGACAATGAAATCAAAATAATTGTATTCTACAAATCTATTTTTACCGGGCCGCTAGCTCAGTTGGTAGA
>DOHC01000263.1:0-3874 GCA_003535475.1 Nitrospiraceae bacterium | reverse complement strand
TCGAATCCCGTTGGGGACGCCATTGAAAATTAAAGTGCTGCTTTTATGCAGCGCTTTTTGTTTTTAAAAAGTCATCCGACATTGGTATAATAACCCCCATACATTTCCATACGAGGTGAAGGATATTATGTTTCCGTTTTGTTTGCATGCCAAGACAATATCAGATGCATGGTTTCAGCTGATATATAATATTTTTGACCATTCCTACACTCAGAAAATCCAGAAAGGCTCATTTGAAAACGAGCAATACCGCCTTCAGTATCCGGGCATGGCAGTGTTCATTGAACACCCCGGCGAGGATATGATTCCCGTAATACCGCCTGCATTGAATATCCCATCGCCTACGACAATGGAATACATAGAAAATTATTTCGCAAATTACCTTATGGATCCGGAACTTTCAGAGAATGAGACCTATAAGTATTCAAGCAGGATTCATCACCCTATGCCAAAGGGAGGGACGCAGTTTGAAAGGGTAATTGAAATGCTTAAGGCTACACCACTTACAAATCAGGCTGTTATAGAGATAGGCTCTCCGGAAGACCATGATATCTGCTATGGAAACGATGGGAATCTTGATCCTCCGTGCCTGAGGCTTCTGGATTTCAAGGCAGTGCCGATTAATGATGAGCTTGTTCTTACTGTAAGCTGCTACTTCCGTTCATGGGATCTGTGGGCAGGTTTTCCAACAAACCTCGGCGGCATAGAGCTTTTGAAAAACTATGTTGCCGGTGAGGCAAATCTTAAGAACGGCCCGATGTATGCCTATAGCGCCGGCGCTCATATCTACGGTTATCAGGAAGAGATTGCAAGAATAAGGACGCTGAAGACGACGATTAAGAAATAAATACTTAAAGACAGGACATAGTGTTTACTTGTGCTACTCATTCAGAATCTTTGCCGCGTCTTTGGCGAAGTAGGTAAGTATAAGGTCAGCGCCGGCTCGTTTTATTGAGGTGAGGACTTCCATCATCATCCTCTTTTCATCAATCCATCCAAGTTTTGCTCCAGCCTTAATCAAAGAGTATTCGCCGCTTACATTGTATGCTGCAACAGGGACATTGACCGCATTTCTCACATCAGAAATAATATCAAGATATGTCATCGCAGGCTTTACCATCACAATATCAGCGCCTTCTTCAATATCAAAAGTGGCCTCTTTTAATGCCTCTCTCCTGTTTGCAGGATCCATCTGATACGAGCGCCTGTCCCCGAATTTAGGCGTGGACTCAGCAGCTTCCCTGAAAGGCCCGTAAAAAGCGGATGCGTATTTTGCCGCATAACTCATGATTGGCATCTCTGAGAATCCTTCGGAATCGAGCGCAATTCTTATCGCCTTTACCCTTCCGTCCATCATGTCAGACGGCGCTGCCATGTCAGCTCCTGCCTTTGCATGAGAAACCGCTTCTTTGGCGAGGAGTTCCAATGTAGGGTCGTTCTTCACATCGCCTTTTTCAATTATCCCGCAGTGGCCATGAGTTGTGTATTCGCACATGCATACATCTGTTATGACATAAAGTCCCGGCACCTTATTTTTTATTGCCTTTATTGCCTTCTGAACAACTCCGTGAGGGTCATATGCGCTTGAGCCGATTTCGTCTTTGTGCTCAGGAATCCCGAAGAGCATCACCGCAGGTATGCCGAGTGAGTAAACCTCTTTTGCATGTTTTACAATCTTGTCAACAGATTCCTGAAAACATCCCGGCATTGATTTTATCTCTCTGCGGGTGTTTTTGCCGTAAGTGACAAAAAGCGGATAGATAAAATCATCGGGAGAAAGCGAGGTCTCTCTCACCATTCTCCTGATGATTTCGTTTTTCCTTATCCTTCGCGGTCTGTGCAAAGGGAACATAGATTTATTCGCAGCTGGTGCAGCCGGAGCTGCATGACGGAGCGCTTCCGCCTGTAATGACGAAGCCCTGTCTTTCACCGTCATCTATGAAGTCAATGTTCATGCCTTCAAGTTTTTTTGATGTGTCTTTGTCAACGAAGACCTTAAGTCCGCTTTTCTCCATGACATCGTCGTTATCTCCCGGCTTTTCATCTATATCCATTCCGTAAGATGGACCGCAGCATCCTCCTCCGGCAGTATATACACGAAGCCCCCAGCCGGTTTTTCCTTCAGCGGTGAGTATCTCTTTTGCCTTTTCAGCGGCTGTGTCTGTTATTGTTATCACAATAAACCTCCTTGGTCAGGTTCTCTTGGAATTGTTTTTGTAGAACCGTATTTTTAAGAATAAAGCAAAAAAGACCCAAAAAGCAACCTTTTCAAAGCTTTTAAACACGATATGTCTCATCCATACGTACCTTAAAACCTTTTTCGGTTATAATTAACAATGTCGAAAATCAATCTCAAGGCATTGAGTAAAACTGAAATGGAGGAGTTTGTAAAAGAGCAGGGGCTTCCGGCTTACAGGGCAAAACAGATACTTCACCGGATATACGAAAAAAAAGCTGAGTCAATAGAATATATCACCGAATTTTCAAGAGAGTTAAGGAAAAAGCTTTCAGATATAGCGTATATAAGCAACCTTGAACTGCTCAAAAGGCAGGTCTCAAAAGACGGCACTGAAAAATTCCTATTCGGCGTAGAAGATGCCGAGTCAATAGAGAGCGTACTTATCCCTGATGAAGACCGTCACACGCTCTGTATTTCCTCTCAAGTCGGGTGTGCCATGTCATGCGGTTTCTGTCTTACAGGGGGAATAGGGTTTAAGAGAAATCTTAAGGCGCATGAGATTGTTGACCAGATAATTGCTGTTATGAAAGTTAAGAGTGAAGAGTTAAAAGTTAAAAGTTCCACTAATCCTGTTACGAATATCGTTTTTATGGGGATGGGTGAGGCGCTGTTAAATCTTGATGAAGTGGTTGAGGCGCTTCACAGGATAACAGAGTTTATGTGCTTTTCAAAGCGGACGATAACGCTTTCTACATGCGGAATCGCTCCTAAGATTACAGAACTTTACAGAAGGGCGCCTCATGTGAATCTTGCTGTATCTTTGAACGCGACTACCGACGAGGTAAGAAACAGGCTTATGCCGATAAACAAGAAATATCCCATCAAGGTTTTGCTTGATGCCTGCAGAAAAATTCCTTTATCTCCGAGGGACAGGATAACATTTGAATATGTGATGATAGACGGCATGAATGATTCTCTGTCTGATGCAAAGAGGCTTGTGACGCTTCTCAGAGGGATTCCTTCAAAGGTGAATCTTATTCCTTTTAACCCATTTGCAGGAAGCAAGTTTAAAAGGCCCTCTGATGAGAGGGTTCTTGCTTTTCAGGAGATTCTTGTAAGAGCTAAAATTTATACTTTTATAAGAAAGAGCAAGGGGCAGGATATTCTTGCCGCATGCGGGCAGTTGAAGGCAGGATACAAGGAATGAATAAAGTGATCATTTTATTAGGTCCAACAGGCGTCGGAAAGACAGAGGTCTCCATACTTCTTGCAAAGGCTTTGGGCACAGAGATAATCAGCGCAGACTCAATGCAGATTTACAGTGGTATGAACATCGGGACTGCAAAGCCGTCCGAGGAGCAGAGGATGAGCGTGAAGCATCACATGATAGACATTATAAGCCCCTCAGAGCCGTACAGCGCCGGCAGATATATTGAGGATGTTACGCCGGTAATAGAGGCGCTTCACAGAAAAGGGAAAATCCCCATCGTTGCCGGAGGGACAGGGCTTTACATAAAGGCAATGACAAGGGGAATATTCAGCGGGCCTTCCGCTGACTGGAAACTCAGGGAAGGACTTGCTTCTCTTGAGGAAGGGAAGAGCGGTGCGCTTTATAGTTATTTGCAGGAACTCGATCCAGAGGCAGCATTAAGGATAATGCCTGCTGACACAAGACGCATCATAAGGGCGCTTGAG
>DOHC01000076.1 GCA_003535475.1 Nitrospiraceae bacterium | reverse complement strand
CCTTCATCCCTTCCGGCTTTGAGCGAGGCATTTACTCCTGAAAACACTATCCCGGAACGGAGCATTAGGTTTTCAATATTGATTGTCTCATCTTTTGCCATAAAGTCTTCTTTCAGTTTTATGGTGATTCCTCTCGTCTCACTGCTCCCTTTGAGTTCTTCGTCATTAAGAAAATATCCGTGAGTTGCAAGATGGAGTATTTTAGGTGTCTCTGCGGAGAATATCATTTCTTCAATTGCTTTTGTGTTCTGATAGTTCTTTACTTGAAGCTTCTTTTTGTTCTTCAAGACCTTCTCTATGGCGTCTGCCTCCTGTTTTGTATCAGGAAGCCTGTCAAAGCTTATATTTAAGACATCTTTTGATAATCCTCCCCTTATCGTCTTCGCCACTTTCATTTCCTTTGTCATTTTATCCCTTTCCATTAATCCCATGTCATAGTCTGGGTCTGCAATGATAAGGGCGTCACCTTTTGCGATGTTTGTATCGGTAAATCTGATTATGTCCCTGCCTGCTCCTATATAGCTGATTGTATATTCTTCCATAAGGTATTTATTTGAAGGTGTTACCAATGCTTCAAAGGGTATCAGGTTAAGATTACCGTCAGGACTTATAAATAACTGCTTCCTGCCTTTTATGTATTTCTCCAATGGTTTAATCGCAAGATCATATATGGCACGGGCGGCTTTGTCTAAGGCTGCTTTGTCAGGGGTTTTGCCTGATGTCTTTATTTTGTTCATCTCCTGAATGTATGCCTTAACATGCTTTTCTATATCTTCGGCATCGGCTATTTCGATTAGTTTCACTTCCGGTTCTTTCTGCGGTATCAGGACAAAAACAAGGTATTTTGATTTATCAAATTTGTTTGTCTTGAAGTCATAAAACTTAATCCTTGCAAAGTCTATGTATGCTGAATCCTTTGGCAATATTTCTGATATGTTCTTTACATCAGCTTTGCCGATTGTCTTTTCAAGGGCAAAATCTTTGCTAAGTGTGCTTAATTCTGCTTCAAGGGTTTCTTTTCGCTTTTCGAGTTCCTGAAGCCTATTTCTGTATTCCTGAAGCTCTATGGTCTCGAGTTTTGTCATCTGGAGCCTTACTATCTCCCTCCTTATGTTTGTTAGTTCGTCGAATTTCTTCTTTATCTCGGGGTTGTCTGAATACATTGCCGCATCCATGTATCTGCCCTGCGATTCTATGACTGCGCCCTTCCATCTGAGCCATGCGTTGAGAGTGTCGGTAATAGCAAAAGGATTGGTCTGCATATAACGGTTTGTGTGAGTAATAAACCCGTGTATATAAATTTCTTCTTGCTTCATATAATTGAGTTTCTGTTTGTCTGACAGGATTAAAAAAATATTGTCTCTTTTTTGATCCATCAAAGATATTGCATGATTTACAATATTGTGAGCTTCAACATATCTATCCGAAAGATTATAAACAAAACCAAGATTTATGAGGCTATATGTCAAATTAGGATTACTTTGATCTCCAGATTTCTTATAAATTTCCAACGCTCTTTTACACAATGGCTCTGCTTCAGTATGCCTGCCTGTTAAAATATAGAGCCAAGATAAATTGTTAAGGGTTGAGGTCAGGTTTGGATGGTCTTTGCCCAATAAGTTCTCCTGTAAATCCAAAGCCTTTTTAAGTAATATCTCTGCTTCGGCATATCTATCCATCGATTCATAATAAAGCTCCGCCAAATTGATAAGGGTTGATGCCATATATTGGGTCTCCTTACCAAATGTCTTTGCCCAAATCTCCAATGCTCTTTTGTATAGTGACTCCGCCTCAGCATACTTGCCAGTATATTTATAAATTCTTGCAAGATTTGCTATTCCTGACGCCATCAAAGGGGTTTCCTTCCCTAATGTCTGCTCACAAATATCCAAAGCCCTTTTAAGCAACATCTCCGCTTCAACATATCTGCCGGTACCTATATAGATCCCTGCAAGATATATGAGGCCATTTGCCACATCAGAATGATATTTGCCCAATTCTTTCTCCCTTATCGCAAGCGACCTTTTATACAACGGCTCTGCATCTGCATACCTGCCTGTTGATTCATAAAGCCCTGCCAGATTGTTAATGCTTAATGCTACATCAGGATGGTCTTTGCCCAATGCTTTCTCCTTTATCTCAAGTCCTCTTTTATATAATAGTTCTGCCTCGGTATATCTAAATATATATTTATAAAACTCTGTCAGACTGAGAAGACTTGATGCAACTTGAGAATGCTCTTTGCCCAATTCTTTCTCTCTTATCTCAAGTCCTCTTTTATATAACATTTCTGCTTCGGCATATCGCTTTGTTTTCATATAAAGTTCTGCCAGCGCACTAATGCTGACCACTATTTTAGGGTGGTTTTTCCCAAAAGCTTTTTCTTTGAGGCCAATTGACCTTTTTAATACTATTTCAGCCTCATAGAATTTTCCTGTCCAGCCATAAATAAAACCAAGCGAATCGAGTATGGCTGTTAAATCAAGATGATTTTCCCCCAATATTTTTTCTTTTACTTCTAAAAGCCTTTTATAGAAAGGCTCGGCTTCCGCATATCGCCCCATTTGCCAATAAAGCAGCCCCAAACTGTTAAGTTGTACTGCTACAATAGTGCTTTCTTCTCCAAAATGTTTCTTGAATGTTTCCAATGTTTTTTTTAATAGAGGCTCCGCTTCTGCATTGCGTCCCATTTCTAAGTAAAGCCATCCCATATCATTAAGTATCATAGCCACGTTGATATGTTCTGAGCCATATGTCTTTTTTTGTATTTCCAATGCTTTAAGGTAAAGCAATTCAGCTTCTTTCAAGCGATTTGTATCTGCATAGAGTTTTGCAAGAATATGCAAACTTCCTGCTACATAAGGATGCTCTGGACCTAATGCCTTTTCTCTTATCTTTATTGCCTTTTCTGCATATGGCAATGCTTCTTCAAACTTACCTTTATCCCGAAGGTTAAGGGCTTTTATCAATAATGTAGCGGCTTCTTTTTCAAGGGAATCTTTCATTGGATTTTCAGCGGAAGTCCATTGAGGATAAAACAGGACTGCAATCAGAAAAATTGCGACCATCTTACTCATAATAATCTTTTTTTCAAAACACACCATCTTCTTCAATTATCCCTGAACACCGTCAAGGATTGCAACGATGATGGAGATCACGATTTGCATCTTCATAGCTCGTCCCTTCATTCCATCCAACGCTCTGGCTGACTGGTGCGGGGTTTTATCCCGCACCCAATCGCGCCGGTTAGAAAGTCACCCTCGCATTTTGTTCTCATCAATTACCATTAAGAAGGACCTGAGGAATAGAACCCCTTTATTCAGCAATTCTCTAACACGATCTCGCGTCATTGAGCCCTGTTTTGCCTCTGACAATTGACCGTTCAGGTCGTGAGCCTCATTTGCGAGTTGTTCGTCAGTCCAGTTGACTCATAATAAAAT
>DOHC01000234.1 GCA_003535475.1 Nitrospiraceae bacterium | reverse complement strand
TACACACCTATTGACAAGAACTCAATATTTCTTTGTAAAACCCTAAACCAAATTATTCTTATGCTCATAAATGCGCTTAACTAAATCAGATGTCACACCTATATACAATGTGCCATTCTTTTTGCTTGCTAAAATATAAACGTAATATTTACTCATATTGTTAAGGAATCTGGATTCCCGCCTGCGCGGGAATGACAAACTAAAACATCAAGAATCTTGATAGCTCTCTCAGCATGTCAAATGCAAGGCTGTTATTATTATTTTGTCAGGCTTTCCAGCCTGCAACTTATTAAACAACTCCACTGCCTTGCCCGTCACCGCAGCGCTAACCTCAATGCCTTTTGATTTTATAAACTTAAGAGTTTCTTCCGGCACTTTCATTACGCCTGATGCGCCTGCGCCGATAATCAGGATATCCGGCTTTGCATTTATTATATCTGTCAGGTCAGCAGGCTGGAGATAATGCCCCTCCTTCCTCCACCATTTTGAATCAACCCTGTCAGGATAGATGATGACATCCGAAGTATAGTCCTTCCCGTCAACAGTGATCTTGCCGAATGAGTAATGGCTGATTTTCATCCCACTTTCACCTTCTTCTGCATCTCAAATATTCTTTTCATCTAATATGATAAAGTCTTAAGTCTAATCAGAACAGCCGCAGATTACTGGGTTTCTTTTCTATCATCTTCAATAATTCATTGTATGAAATCGTCTTGACCCCCAGTGACTTTGCCTTGTCCAGTTTTAACCCCGGCTCTTCTCCGACAACAAGATAACTTGTGCTTGCTGAGATGGCAGAGGATGCATGTCCTCCGTTTGCCTCGATAAGGTCTTCAACTTCCTTTCTCGATTTTGGCAGAGTGCCTGTAATCACAAATGTCAGGCCTTCCAGCGGCATCTCGCCTTTTTTCTCAAACGCAAAATCAGGATTATTTAGCTTAAGCCCAAGGGATTTAAGAGTTTTTATATTTTTCTCATCATTGAAAAATGCAGATAGCGAAGAAGCGATTTTTTCGCCCATCTGCTTAATCTGCATAATCCTCTCAGGAGTTACTTCATACAGGTCTTCGAGTCTCCTGAAATTCCTTGCAAGGACTTTTGCAGCATACTCTCCTACATGAAGGATTCCGATGGCAAACAGGAATTTTGACAAAGTGGCCTGTTTTGATTTTTCGATTGCTTCTATAAGATTCTGCGCTGATTTTTCAGCGAACCGCGGAAGCTCAAGCAGTTCTTCTTTCTTCAGTTTATAAATATCCTCAAAGTGTTTTATAAGTCCTCTTGAATAAAGAAGTTCCACATTCTTCTCGCCGAGTCCTTCTATATCCATGCCGCCTCTTGATGCGAAATGGGCAATCTTCTCCTGAACCTGAGCAGGGCAGTGAAGTGAAACACACCTGACAGCAACCTCTCCTTCTTCTCTTACAACTTTGGAACCGCACGCAGGACATCTCTCCGGGATTGGAAAGTTCCTCTCCTTACCGGTTCTCTTCTCCTTAATCACCATAATCACATGCGGTATGACATCGCCTGCCCTCTCGACAACAACAGTATCCCCGACCTTTATATCTTTTCTTTCTATCTCATCCCAGTTGTGAAGGGTTGAACGTGATACTGTCACGCCTCCGATTCTCACAGGCTCAAAAACAGCAAAAGGAGTGATTACCCCTGTTCTTCCAACGCTCCCGTGAATCTCTCTTATCTTTGTGGTTCCCTGATGAGCCTGGAACTTATAAGCTGTAGCCCATCGCGGCTCTCTTGTTTTTACTCCGAGTTTCTGCTGGAGCGCAAAGTCATTAACCTTTATGACAGCGCCGTCCGTCTCAAAAGAAAAGTCTCCTCTTTTTTCTTCAATGTCTCTTATCGCATCCATTACATTATCTATTCCCCTTACAAGCTTTACCCTTGCAGGGGTTGGGAACCTCGATTCCTCAAGCCACTTGATAAGCTCTGACTGGCTCTTGAAATTCAGCCCTTTAACTGCTCCTATGCCATAGCATGCGAGATAGAGTTTCCTTGTGGTTGTAACAGATGGGTCAAGCTGGCGGACAGAACCTGCAGCTGCATTCCTGGGATTAGCAAATAGAGGCTCGGTGTTTTTCTCTCTCTGTTTGTTTAATTTTTCGAATTCATCCAGGTCCAGATAGACCTCTCCACGGATATCAATTTCTCCCGGAATTTTGCTGCCCTCTATTTTCAGAGGGACAGATTTTATGGTCCTTATATTCTGCGTGACATCCTCGCCCTCATAACCATCTCCTCTCGTAGATGCCCTGAAGAGCAACCCGTTTTTGTATGTCAGTTCAATAGCAAGCCCGTCATATTTTGGCTCAACAATATATTCAATCTCATTTTCTGTGCCAAGCAATCTTTTTATCCTTTTATCAAATTCTCTAACCTGGTCGTGCGAAAAGGCATTGTCGAGTGAGAGCATCGGCTCTGTATGCTTCACCTTTTCGAACTTTTCAAGAGCAGAAGCGCCGACCCTCTGAGTAGGCGAATCGGGAAGAACATAATTATGCTTTTCCTCAAGCTCCTTCAGATGCCGGTATAACCTGTCATATTCCTCATCTGATATAACAGGTGAGTCAAGGACATAATAGCGGTAGCTGTGATAATTAAGATCCTTAACAAGCTTTTCTATCTTTTTTTTAATCTCTTCAGGAATTTTATCCGGCATAATTTTAGCTTTCCATTATCTCGAGAAGAAATTCCAGGGCTGAAACAGCCGCTTTTTCCTTAATCTCTTGCCTTTCTCCCATAAATCTTAATTCCTTTACAAATGTTTTTCCGTACATGCTTACTGCAGCATAAACAAGCCCTACATCCTTTCCTTCAAGCACATCAGGCCCAAGATTGCCTGTTGTGGATAGAGCACAGTCTGTCTTTGTTAATAAACGTATCCTCTCTGCCATCTCTTTGGCAGTTTCCCCGCTCACAACCCCATAGGACGAAATCGTCTCTGATGATAATCCAAAGATTCTCATCTTTGACTCAGCGGAATAAGTAACAACCCCTGCTTCAAAGAATGTGCTTGCACCGGGAATCATTGTAATGTAATGGCTGATTAGTCCGCCTGTGCATGACTCGGCAGCAGAAAGCTTCAGCCCTTTCTTTTTGAATATCTCATGCACCTTTTGGATGATACCCAATGTCTCCTTGCCCATATCTGCTATAAATATATACTAATTTTCAGACATTTTAAATAGAAACAACTTTTGTGTTATCATCATTACCTATGGAAGAACGGCTTCAAAAGATACTTGCAAAGATGGGGATTGCATCAAGAAGAGGCGCTGAGGATATCATCCTTGAAGGAAGGGTCACCATAAACGGAAAGGTTGCATCCCTCGGTATGAAGGCAGACCCTTCAAAAGACCATATAAAATTAGATGGGAAACTTCTCACAAAACCTGAGCCGAAGGTCTATCTAATGATAAACAAGCCAAAAGGAGTTATTACAACCCTTGCAGAAGAGGAAGAAAGGCCGACTATAAAGGATTATTTAAGGAACATCAGATACAGGGTATTTCCTGTTGGAAGGCTTGACTTTGATTCAGAAGGGCTGCTGCTTCTTACAAATGACGGTGATTTCGCGCATTCAATTTTGCACCCGTCAAAGAAGATTCCAAAGGCATATCATGTTAAAATAAAGGGCATCATTGAGGACGAAAAGATAGAGAAACTGAGAAGAGGGATAAGGCTTAAGGACGGAGTTACCGCGCCTGCTAAAGTAAAGAAACTCAGAAAGGCAGAGGAAAACTGCTGGATTGAGATTACGATTTATGAGGGAAAAAAAAGGCAGGTAAGGAGAATGTGCGAGCAGGTCGGACATCCTGTGCTTAAACTCAAACGCATAAAGATCAACGGCATAGATATTGGAAATCTTCGCTCAGGAGAGTTAAGATATCTAACTCCTGATGAGGTTAAAAAGATAAAGAAAGAGGTAATGAATGACTCGGGACAAAGGCTGCGGGGAACTAAGGGAATCTGACATAGGCTCGAATCTGAGCCTTGCCGGCTGGGTATTCAGAAGGAGAGACCATGGAGGTCTCATATTCATTGACCTCAGAGACAGGAGCGGACTATGCCAGATTGTTTTCAGCCCTGATGTTGCTGGAGACGCGCATGAGACTGCACATGGCTTGAGGGCTGAGTATGTAATAGCCGTATCAGGCGAAATAAGGAAAAGGCCTGAAGGCACCGAAAATCCTAATCTGCCAACAGGCGCAGTTGAGATGTACATCAATAAACTCGAAGTCCTTAATGAAGCAGCGCCATTGCCTTATAACATGGAAGAAGCGGCAGACGCAGGCGAGGCCTTACGGCTTAAACACAGGTATCTTGATTTGAGAAGGCCTGAGATGCAGCAGAACCTCACAATGCGCCACAAGATTACAAAGGCAACAAGAGATTATCTCGATGAGAGGGGATTTCTTGAGATAGAAACTCCGATGCTTACAAAATCCACGCCTGAAGGCGCAAGGGATTATCTTGTTCCAAGTAGGTTGAACCCCGGACATTTCTATGCGCTCCCGCAGTCACCTCAGTTATTCAAGCAGATACTCATGGTCTCAGGATTGGAGAAGTATTTCCAGATTGTGAAATGTTTCCGTGACGAAGACCTGAGGGCAGACAGACAGCCTGAATTCACACAGATTGATCTGGAGATGTCGTTTGCCGACAGAGAAGAGGTCATTTCTCTCATGGAAGAAATGATGAAGAAGTTATTCAAGGACATTCTTTCAATTGATATAGAAACACCTTTTCAGAGATTAAGCTTTCATGAGTCAATGGAGAGATTTGGAAATGACAAACCTGATCTGAGATTCGGCCTTGAACTAAAAGATATGGCAGACCTCGCGCTGAAGGGAACATTCAAGGTATTCCTCGATGCAATCAATGACAGGGGGATGGTAAAAGCAATTAACGGCAAAGGAATGGCAGGGCTTTCACGGAAAGAGATAGACATGCTGACACAGGAAGCGCAGTCATTCGGCGCAAAAGGCCTTGCGTGGATAAAGGTCAAGAATGGTTTTGAATCTCCTATAGCCAAGTTCTTCCGGGAAGAGATACTTAAAAAGATGGCAGAGAGGTTTGAAGCAGCAGAAGGAGATATGATGCTTTTCATTGCTGACAAGCCAAAGGTTACATACGATGTGCTAAGCAGGCTGAGACTTGAACTCGGAAAGAGACTGAACTTAATTAAGCCCGGATACAAATTTGCATGGATAACTGATTTTCCGCTCCTTGAATGGGATGATGAAGAAAGCAGGTTTCAGGCAATGCATCATCCATTCACATCACCCATGAATGAAGATATAGAGAAACTGTTGCCTGTTAATTTTTCTGATTCTCAACTTTCAACTTCTAACTTTCAACTTCTAACTTCTCTTAGGGCAAAGGCGTATGACATTGTTTTAAACGGGCATGAGATTGGCGGCGGAAGCATCCGTATTCACAGGCAGGACGTTCAGAAAAGGATGTTTGATGTCCTGAATATCTCAGAGGAAGAGGCAAAGATGAAGTTCGGCTTCCTGCTTGATGCGCTTAAATACGGCGCGCCTCCTCACGGCGGAATCGCACTCGGTCTTGACAGGCTTGTAATGCTGATGGCTGGTGTAACATCAATAAGGGATGTAATCGCATTCCCCAAGACACAGAAGGCAGTCTGCCTCATGTCAGGAGCGCCCTCAACAGTGGAGCCAAAGCAGCTACGGGAGCTTCACATAAAAACAGATGTGCCAATAGAGTAGCCTAACAAATTATGGGACAGCCCAAATCAAGGAATGCAGCCCAAAAAAAATTCACCATAGTCTTAGTTGTTATCACATTCTTTATCGCTGCAATCATAATCACAAAATTTTATTTAAAGGCCATAGGCGTCTTGATATTTGTGGCAGTTCTTATTTATGGTGCGTTATCTTTTGCAAAACTGTCTAAAGGAGAGAAAGAAGTTTTAGCTGGGACAAGGGGGAAAAGCGATAAAATATCTTTTGGCAAGTTGATACAACTTCTCCAATATTTGATTTACGGTCTAATTGCTGTTGCAATAATTAGATTATTTATCGGACAACCGAAATAGATTAGATAAAAGCGGGGCAACACCTTCAAGGTTCAGCCTGTTCATCTTCGTTTTCCTCTCTTGTCATTCTTCCTCTCGCACATTTATAATAAATACTTGAATCTTGGACTATTGATTGTCATTCCCGCGAAGGCGGGAATCCATGATATGTTTTATTGTTCTCGGGAATAAATCTGGATTCCCATTTACATGGGAATGACAGAACAAAAATAGGAGTAGACATCTTGGAAGAAAGATACGATCCGCAGAAAGTTGAGCTGAAATGGCAGAAATACTGGCTAGAGCAAAATATTTTTAAGACAGAACCAGATACTTCAAAGAAGAAATTCTACTGCCTTGAGATGTTTCCTTATCCCTCAGGGAAAATACACATGGGCCATGTGCGGAACTACGCCATCGGTGATGTTATAGCAAGATACAAGAGAATGAGGGGTTTTAATGTCATACATCCAATGGGCTGGGATGCATTTGGTATGCCTGCTGAGAACGCTGCGATAAAAGAGAGTATCCACCCTGCAAAATGGACATACGAAAACATCACATATATGAAAAAACAGCTCAATCAGTTGGGACTCAGCTATGACTGGGACAGAGAGGTTACGACATGCAGCCCTGATTACTATAAGTGGAATCAGTGGTTCTTCCTGAAAATGTATGAGAAGGGGCTTGCATACCGGAAATCATCATTTGTAAACTGGTGCCCTTCATGCATGACTGTTCTTGCAAATGAGCAGGTTATTGACAGCGGCTGTTGGAGATGCGATACAGCCGTAATCAAGAAAGAGTTGGAGCAGTGGTTCTTCCGTATTACGCATTATGCAGAAGACCTACTGAAGGCATGTGATGAGCTTAAGGGCTGGCCTGAAAAAGTCGTCTTAATGCAAAAAAACTGGATAGGAAAGAGCGAGGGGTTTGAGGCTGATTTCAGAGTTGCCGGAATGGATGAAAAACTGAGGATATTCACTACAAGGGCAGATACCTTATTTGGCGCTACATTTGTCTGCCTTGCGCCGACACATCCGTTATCAGAAAAACTCGCTACTGATAAAGAAGCTCTTAAAAAAGTCAAGGAGCGCTATGGCAAGGAAGATGAAAAGATTGGACTCTTTACGGGACACTATGCAGTCAATCCTGCGAATGATGAGAAGATTCCCATCTACATAGCAAATTTCGTCCTGATGGAATACGGCACAGGCGCAATAATGTCTGTGCCTGCGCATGACCAGCGGGATTTTGAATTCGCAAAGA
>DOHC01000314.1 GCA_003535475.1 Nitrospiraceae bacterium | reverse complement strand
GGTCCTCACAGCAAGGGAAAACAGATAAGGATAACTTTCCTTTAAATGCTTCATATACGCCAGCCACTCTTCAATTAACAGGATGTATGCCCTCTTTACATCGCCTGCAAGATGTTCATAATCAGCCATTGGCAGGGTTCTCAAATCTTTCCTGTGCGATAATTCCTCTGTCAGATGAGATACTGCCCATAGAAGATCTTGTAAAAGATTCATGCTCCAGCAAATTTGGATTCTGCAGAAGGGCGAGTAAAAACCTTCTTTCTCCGACAAGAAAATCCCTCAGACCCTCAATATCTCCCCTATTGATCGCAATTCTACAGTCGTAATTCTTGACATATTTTTTCACCATGGAAAATTCCTGTTCTGACCAATTGCCTGCGACAATAAGCCTTACGCCTATCTTGTCAGACTGAGAATCAAAAGCAGAGAGGGATTTCAGAAGCGCTGTGCCGACCTCGCTGAAAAAAACACCTACGACCATATTCAGCTTCTTCAACATGTCACGCTTTTCCCTCTCGTTAAGCAGCCTGTGTATAATCAGCGTAACCAGCAAAACTTCAATCGGAACGAATGCGATATCACCCAACAAATAAATAAATATGTGGTGGCTGTCTCTGAAAACTGCATAATGAACAAGATAAAAAACTGAGGAAAGCACAATCAAAAAAATACCCAGAAGAACCTGCCAATTGAAGATTTTTTTCACCTTAGAACACCTCTACTCCGTCATTGCGAGGCGAAAGCGCGGCAATCTTGCTTTCTGAGATTGCTTCATCACTAACGTTCCTCGCGACGACAATTTCATTACTAATGCTTCATAAACAATCTAACAAACCACACTTCTCTTGTCAATAATCTCTCATAAGGTTATAATGTTCTGAAAAAATAGAGGTAATATTTAATGACAAGCAACGAGATTCAGCGCTCATCGCTGCTTTTAGAAATAGGAACAGAAGACATCCCTGCGAGGTTTCTGCCATCTGCCATACGGCAATTAAAGGAAAACACAGAGACAATATTCAAAAACAATCATATAAGGTTCTCAGAAGTAAAAACAGTGGGCTCTCCGCGTAGGCTTGCAGTGATTGCACATGGAATTCCGCCGATGCAGGAAGACAGAACAAAAGAAATATTCGGACCTTCCAAAAGAGCAGCTTTTGACGCGGACGGCAGTCCTACAAAAGCAGCAACAGGATTTGCCGGTTCTCAAGGCATAAGCGCGGAAAAGCTTATTGTAAAAAAGAAAGACAAAGGAGAATACGTTGTTGCAGTCATAGAAGAAAAAGGCATTTATGTCAGAGAACTCCTGCCTGACATACTCAAAAAGATTGTAATTTCAGTGCATCTTCCGAAATCAATGAGATGGGGCGGCAATGACATGAGATTTATACGGCCGATCAGATGGCTGCTGTCTCTGTTTGATAACGAAACAATCAATTTTGAGATAGAAGGAATAAAAAGCGGCAATATGACCCGCGGGCACAGATTCCTGTCGCCTGCCGCTTTTCAGATAAAAGAAATACCGGCTTATGCAAAGCTCCTTGCAAATAACCATGTAATAGTCGACCCTGAGGAAAGAAGAAGGATTATAACAGAGAAAGCGGAGAAGCTCTCATCTTCCATAAACGGGAAAATCGTGAAAGACGAAGAACTCATTGAGACAGTCTCAAATCTCGTAGAATATCCTGCTCCGGTACTGGGCAGCTTCTCAAAAGAATATCTTAAACTTCCAAAGGAACTGCTTATAACAGTAATGAGAGAACATCAGAAATACTTTGCAATTGAAGATATTAAAGGCATGCTCACGAATTACTTTATCATTATAAGCAACACCGCTGAAGAAAATTCAGAGACTGTCAAGATTGGAGCGGAACGCGTTATCAGGGCAAGATTTGAGGATGCAAAATTCTATTTTGAAGAAGACTGCAGGAAAAAACTTGAAGACAGAATAAGCGGACTTAAAAAAGTGGTGTATCAGGAAAAACTCGGGAACCTCTACGAGAAAGCATTGAGGGTCCAAAAACTTGCGTCATATCTTGCGTCAAAAATAAATGCCTCTCTAACGCAAAAGGTTGAAAGGGCGGCGCTTCTCTCCAAAACAGATCTCCTGACAGGGGTCGTAAGAGAATTTCCTGAACTTCAGGGAATTATTGGAAAATACTATGCGGGCAATGACAAGGAAGACACAGAAGTCGCAGCCGCTTTGATGGAACAGTATCTGCCAGCATATCATGGCGGCAGGCTCCCTGAAACAGAGACAGGCGCTATTCTCAGCCTTGCAGACAAACTGGATAATATAACTTCTTTCTTTTCCATCGGACTTATACCAACAGGCTCGGAAGACCCCTTTGCATTAAGGAGGCAGACTCTTGCGGTCATAGCAATACTGCTGAATAAAGGCTATAATTTATCACTCAAAGATATTGTTGATGCTTCTTTGAAAAACCTGAAAGGTACTAATCGGTCAGGAGAAATTGCAGAGACAGCGCTTAGATTCTTTGAGCAAAGGCTTGAGCCTCTGTTTTTATCAGAAGGGTATGGTTCCGATATAATCCAATCTGTACTCCAGCTATCTGCAGAAATCCCGTTAAAAGAAATACGGAGAAGACTTCAGGCTCTTAAGGATTTTAAGGAAAAAGAGGACTGCAATGATTTTCTCACTGCCATAAAGAGGGTGAAAAATATTATCCCTGCGACTGCAGTTCCTTCATTAAAGGTAAAACTGCTCCATGAAGATCCGGAGAAAAACCTCTATGAGAAATTCACCGCAATAAAAACCGGAATCGGAAGCTTAATGGATGGGCACAAATATTCTGAATCTATAAGAACGCTCTCAGAGCTGACAGAGCCGATCAATTATTTCTTCGATAATGTACTCGTAATGGACAAACAGGAAGAAATCAAACTCAACAGGCTTGCGCTGCTGAAGGATATCTGGGCAACTGCATCGTCAATAGCAGATTTTTCAAAACTGCAATAAAGATTTGCCGTGGATTATTCTCAGCACATCAGAAACTTTTAGCGCCCAAATCATATCCAGACAACCTTTTGGAAGTCCTTTATTCCCTCTACAATATGATTTGTAGTGCCGCGGTATCCTACTTTCAGTTCAGATTCAAGATTATAGTATTTCAGACATGTGCCGCAGGAAAATATCTCAACTCCCATTGTTTCGATTTCCTTAAGTATAGGAATAACATCTTCATTGCTGGTGGTCAGCTTCACTCCTGCATTTAAAAAAAATATCGTGTGGGGAATTTCTTTAGTTACCTTCATTGTCTCAAAAAAACCCTTCATCAACACTTTGCCAAGCGATTCCTCTTTTCCCATCGTATCTGTGCCGATGACAAGAAGAATGTCCCTTCTTGTTTTTTCTTCTAACTCTCCACTCTTAATTTTTGACTCTGAACTTATTTCGCACGGATAACCCTTCACTATTTTTACACGCCAGCAGTCATCTTGTTTTTTTACCTCGGAATAACAACCGCTTTTGGCTGCAAATCTTGAAAGATTCTCTACAGAGGCCTCATTGTCAACAAGGATATCAACTATTCCTTCGGTTATTTTGGAAACTGCATCTTCAGCCAGCATAACAGGCTTCGGACATCCAAGACCTCTCGCATCTATGAGCATGACTTATCTCCTTTCTCACCATCGTGCATTATAAAACCCATGCTAAGTATCCTGCTTTTTGATAATAACTATCTGCCATTGGAGAGGGGTAGTGGGAATTGAACCCACCACAGCAGACTCTATCCACCGTAATACTGGTTTTGCAGACCAGCCGGGACGCCAGTCCCATACCCCTCTATTCCTAAAGCTCCTTAAAACTTATCTTGTATCCAAGATTGAATCCAAACAGATCCTCATTTAATGTTTTTCCATCCGCCTCTGCATAAGGATACATAAAGTAGTTCAGTTTCCCCTCTTTCTGCTGCGGATTAAGGATTAAGTCTCTGCCTGACTGATATGCAATCCTGCTTTCATCAACCGCGCCAAAGAAATATTCAACAAGAGATTTAACCTCATTTAAGCTGTCCGTCTTTTTCTCAAGCATTGCCTTTCTCACATCAGAAGGATCAACAGGAACCCAGCCATAGCCCGGAAGATAAAACTCTGCCCAGCAATGCTGTGCCTTTGTCATATCTCCTTCCTTGCCTTTTGGTATGCGTATTCCAAATATCTCTCTTGCCGGGACACCAATACTCCTTGATAGGGCAACAAAAACTGAGTGAATGTCTCCGCATTTACCTCCCATTGAAACAAGGAGCTTGTCCACTTCACCGAAGCCGCACCCTTTTATATTCGGATCGCGATACATATTGCTCACAATCCAGTCATAAATTAACCTTGCCTTAGCAAGATTAGTCTTTGCCCCCTTTGTTATCTTCTCCGCAAGTGCTCTGACTTTCCCATCTGTCGGCCCGAAACTCGTTGCCGTCAGATATTCTCTGAATTCGTATTTTGAAAAAGATAATTCTTTTTTAGGGAAATCTTTTTTAATTACCTCCCGCCGTTTAACCTTGAAAGTGTAAGTCAGCAACCTCTCCTTTGATGAACCATTCCATTCGGCATAAAGCGCCATGTTTCCGTATCTGCCATCCCTATAAATGCTGCTCTTTGAAAAGTTACCCTTAATATTTACATCTTCAATTGTCTGGTTCTCGTCTGATACCGGATAGGGAATCCACAACCTTACATTTTTTGATTCTGCAGGGGTCTGCAAACCCACATTAACAGTAACCTCTGCGCTCCGCTCTCTTGCCTTGGCGCCTGCTGCAAAGGCAGATGCTGCAAGAGAAAAGACTATCGCAGTTACAAAGACAAATCGAAGCGCCTTCATACGTCCTCCTGTTATTAAAGATAAAAAATTTTAAACAATGAGAAACTGCATGTCCAATAGTTAATATTGATGGATTGAATGGAATCTATAGATTTTTTAAGTTGAAATTATGATTTGCCTTTAAGGTACTCGGTGAAAAGCCGATAATTCTTCGGGAGTGTACGCCTTCTATGAGTGATGATATAAAAACTTCTCGTCATATCAAGCCCCTTTACTTTTACCTCCTTGAGTATTCCTGTCTTAAGTTCGTCTCTTACGGCGACTCTGGAAAGTATAGAAGCGCCAAGCCCTGATTTTATGGCTTCCTTCATGGCATCTGTAGAGCCTAAAACAGCAACAACATTTAAATCTTTCACGCTGATGCCCTTTTCGGAGAGATGCCTCTCCACCGTCTTTCTTGTACCAGAACCTTCTTCTCTCAGCAAAAACGGCACACCGGTTATGTCTTCCATGGAGATGGTTTTTCTATCTAAGACTTCAGGGGAAGAAATGAATATAAGTTCATCCTCAACAAAGGGACAGTATTCTATCTTTCTGTTCTCCATCTTTGCCCCAACAATACCGAGAAGCAATTCATTGCATGCCACCATATCAGTTATTTTTTTTGAGTCTTCTATAAGTACCTGAAAAGATGTTTCCTTATATTTCCTTTTGAATTCTGAAACAATGGATGGAATTACATATGCTCCCGGTATGGTGCTTGCGCCAATTATAAGTTCTCCACCCATGTCATCTTTAATCTGGCAGATGCCGGATTTGATTTCTTCAAGGTTTTCTATTATCTCGGAAGCACGGGGATAAAGAAGTTCGGCTTCTTTCGTAGGAATTATTGTCCTCCCTAACCTGTCAAAGAGTTTACAGCCGAGCTCCTCTTCGACAGCCTTTATATGACTGCTTATGGTAGACTGTGTCAGACTAAGCTGTTCCGACGCTTTTGAGAAGCTCCTATTTTTAAATACAGATATAAAAACTTTAAGGTGATGTATATCCATTATGATTCACTTGGGCTAATCACTTTTCCAGCACGACGCAGGCAATGCCGTATTCTTTTTCGTGGCTCAGGCTGAGGGCAGTCTGTTTTATTGACCTCTCGCTGAAGAATTCTTTAAGCCTGCCGCTGATTTTTATATCAGGCCTGCCGTTTGCAGCATTTATAACTTCAATATCAGTCAGCGATACAGTAACCTCAGAGCCTATCGCCTTTATTAAAGCCTCTTTTGCCGCAAAACGGACTGACAAGGAAAGATAAGGGTTCTTTTTCTCATAGCAATATGAAATCTCACTTTGTGTAAAAACCCTTTCAAGGAATTTTCTGCCCCACCTGTCAACAACATCCTTCATCCGTTCAATCTTAACAAGGTCTATTCCGACGCCGTAAATCATAGAAATACCTCTTAGTGTCAGTAAATCAGTATTCAGTGTCACTAAACACTATTAATCAACTCCTTCATTTCCCTCACAGCCCTCTCTATCCCGACAAGCACAGCCCTTGAGACAATGCTGTGCCCTATGTACAGTCCCCTTAATCCCTCAATCGCCGCAACACTTTTAACATTAAAATAATTAAGCCCGTGTCCTGCATTAGCCCTAAGTCCCAGACTCAATGCCTCATTTACAGACCCTGCAACTTTTGTAAGCTCTCTTTCCTGTTTCCCGCCCTTTGCATTAGCATAAAGCCCCGTGTGTATCTCTACCATATCTGCGCCTGTTTCTTTAGATACGGCAATGTCATCAGTTGAGGGATTTATAAAAAGGCTGACAGGTATCCCTGCGCCCTGAATCCTCCTGATTGCATTTTTAAGGTTTGATTTCTGCCGTTTAACATCAAGCCCGCCCTCTGTTGTAAGTTCCTCTCGTTTTTCAGGCACAAGCGTCACCATATCAGGCTTTACCTTCAACGCAATGCCTATCATCTCTTTTGTAGCTGCCATCTCCAGATTTAGCTCAACAGGGATAACTTCCCTTAATATCTTTAAATCTCTGTCATGTATGTGCCTCCTGTCCTCTCTGAGATGAACAGTAATGCCGTCAGCTCCGCCTAATACCGCAAGAGTTGCAGCCATAACAGGGTCGGGCTCTATGCCTTTCCTTGCCTCTCTTACAGTAGCAACATGGTCAACATTGACTCCGAGAATCATCAACCCTCCTAATACGCAAATTTATAGAGTAACAATCCCAAATACTCATGGATAGCCGTGTTTGCATCCCCAAAGTTTCCGGGCAGATAACTTTCCCAACTATATTTTTTGTTCTTCCACGTTCTGAAGTTAGCAGGCACGGGAAGAACATCAATCCCGATTTTTCTAAAACTCATTATAGCACGTTTCATATGGCAGGCAGATGTTACAAGAATCGGCTTTTTATACTTTAACTTCTTACAAATTTCCATTGTGTACTTAGCATTCTCAATTGTATCCCTGCTCTTGTCTTCCGCTATAATCTTA
>DOHC01000303.1 GCA_003535475.1 Nitrospiraceae bacterium | reverse complement strand
GTCATTCTCTGGCTTGACCAGAGAATCCAGAACAAAGGAATTGGATTCCCCGATCAAGTCGGGGAATGACAGATAAGGGAGAGCGGGGAATGACAATGACTATTTTCAAACAGCTTTATGAGCCAAAGAACAGTGTGGATTTGTTATTAAAAAGAGAAAAATTATCGGAGGTTAAACAATGAATATCCTTGCAGGACTCGAAACATTTTTGTATGTAATATCGTCTGCCCTTTTTTATCCGGTAGTTGCAGGGCTTGTGCTGCTCACATTCTGGATTGTTATTTCCTTCGGTGCTTTCCTGCGGGAATATATCGAGAGAAGACAGGATAATTCGTCCATATTGAGCAGATATAAAAAAATACTTGAATCAGAAATTCACCTTCCTGTTGTCATTGCGAGGGATCCCGAGCAGAGGGAGGGAACCACAAAGCAATCTCAAGACGAGATTCCTCGCTTCGCTCGTAATGACAGCGAACAACACGAGACCCTCGATATAAGACTTGAAAGACTCCTTCAGGATGCGGAACTCGGACTCATTAAATCCTTGGACAAAATCAGGTTTGCTATTCGTGTTGGCCCTGCGCTCGGATTAATGGGGACATTAATTCCGATGGGTATTGCCCTTTCTGCCCTTGCTCAGGGAGATATGCCGAAGATGGCAGGCAGCATGGTGACGGCATTTACCACAACCGTTGTAGGTCTTGCCTGCGGCATGGCTGCATATCTTATGTCAATGGTCAGGGAAAAGTGGGTAAAGGCGGATATGAGGGAGATGGAGTTTATGACGGAGCTAATGCTCCGCAATTCAAAATTCAAGGTTCAAAATTCAAAGCTGGGGGAAGAGAATGAGATTTTTGAAGAGACATAAAAGATTTGAAAGATACGAGCAGCCCCTTGAAGACCCCATATCGGGTGTCGCCAATCTCTTTGATGCGAGCGTTGTCTTTATCGTGAGCATGATGCTCGCCCTTTTCATGGCCTATAACATGCTTGATATGCTCAATCCAAAGTCAGAAATGACAATAACGAAAAAGACTGCCGACGGGAAAATAGAAATAATTACAAAAAAGGGCAAAGAGATAAAGGTACAAAAAGTGACAGACAAGCGATTAAGCGGTGAAGGAGAAAGGCTCGGGACAGCATATCAGCTAAAAGACGGGAGGGTGATTTATGTGCCGGAGTAGGTCAGAGTTAAGAGTTTGGAGTTTAGAGTTATGGAGCAAATGGATTTTTATCATTTTATTATTTTTTATTACCTTTTCAACTACTGCCTACGCTGAACAATCAAAGGTCAGCCTGATGCTCGGCGACAGCCACTCAAGGACTGCAAATGAGGCTGTGAAGGCAATAGAGAAGGAGTATCCTGAACTGAAGGAAAAGGCAAAATTCCATATCTATACAAGTCACAGCATCAGGAATGAAGGCGTTCAGGATAAAGCAATTGTCTCTTCAAAGGTCATATTTATTCTCCTCATTATGGACAGGAAGGCTATAGAAACTGCGAGACCGCATATTGAAAATGCGGTGAAAAACGGCGGAAAGGTTTATGGGGTCGGCGGCATTTACAATAAAGAGCATAAGGACATGGGCATCATTGATGATGATATGGTAAAGGCTTATTACAAAGAAAACGGCATTGAGAATATAAAAAACATGATTCTGTTTGTATTAAACAGAGACTTAGGGCTGAATGTTGAATACAAGAAACCGTATCCTGTACCGGATTTCGGAATTTATCTGAAGAAAGAAAAAAGAATCGTTGAAGATTTTAACGAGTTTTTGAAGTCAAAATCATCGGGCATTACGCATAACGATAAATGGATAGGACTTGCCTTCACCAAGAGTTCCTTTGACTCCAGCAATCTCAAGCATATAGACGCAGTGATTGAGAGTTTTGAAAAAGAGGGCTTTAATGTCCTGCCAGTCCATGGCTATCCGCCTGAAAAGGCGATTGAGAAATACTTCTTTGATGAAAAAGGAAAAAGCAGAGTAAAATTTATCGTTGGACTTTCCATGAAAATCGGTATAAATCCAAAGGCGCTGAATCCTATTCTTGAGAGAATTAATGTGCCTGTTATTGACGCTATCACGCTTTATAGCCAATCAACTGAGGAGTGGGAGAAATCGCCTGCTGGCCTTGACATCTTTGAAAGGGCATGGCAGGTGGCACTGCCGGAGCTTGCCGGCATTATCCAGCCGACTGTTATTGCGTCAAAAGAAAAGGTAATTGATAAGGAGACAGGGATTGAGTATATAGAAGAACGCCCTATCCCTGAGAGGATAAAGAGGCTGGTTGACAGGGTAAAGGCATGGATAAATCTTCAGGACAAACCAAATAAGGACAAAAAGATTGCAATCATCTATTACAACTATCCGCCCGGGAAGCAGAACATCGGAGCATCTTATCTAAATGTGCTTCCTGAAAGCCTCTATGAGATACTGAATAGGCTAAAGGCTGAAGGTTATGATGCAACGGGGCAAGAGGCAAACAAGGAAAGACTTTTTAATGACATACATAATTATGCCAGAAACATCGGCAATTGGGCAGGCGGTGAGATTGACAGATTGGCAAGGACAGGCAAGCCTGTTTTAGTTCCGATTGAGACTTATAAAAGATGGTTTGAAGAACTGCCCGAAGGACTGAAAAAGGCGGTTATCAAAAATTGGGGCGAGCCTGAAAAAAGTAATGTTATGGCATGGCAGGGTACAAGCGGAACGAAATACATGGTCATCCCTGCTGTAAGATACGGAAACATTCTTTTTACACCGCAGCCTCCAAGGGGCTGGGAGCAGGATTCAATAAAGCTCTACCACGATGTTACACTCGCGCCGCATCACCAGTATATAGCCTTTTACCTCTGGCTCAAAAAGGAATTTCAGGCTGATGCAGTAGTGCACATAGGCACACACGGCACGCATGAATGGCTTTCGGGCAAAGAGGTTGGCTTCACCAATGAAGACCCGCCAGAGGCATTGATACAAGACTTGCCGAACATCTATCCATATATTGTTGACGATGTGGGCGAGGGCTTGCAGGCAAAGAGGCGCGGCATGGCAGTGATTATTGACCACATGGCTCCGCCCTTTGATAAGGCAGGGCTGAACAAGGAACTGAAGGAACTTGCAGCATTGATTAATGACTACAATGTTGCAAAGGGAAAAAGCCTTTCTCTTGCTGAATCAAAACTTGATGAGATAAATAAACTTGCAAAAAAGACAGGCATTCTTACTGATTTAAAACTCAAAGAGATAAAGACCGCTGAAGAGATAGAAGAACTTGAGCATTACATTAAAGACATCTCAGAAAAGCAGACGCCCTTTGGACTGCACACCTTTGGCAAAGCGCCTGATGAGAAATACAGAAGGACAACCGCTGAGGCTGTCCTTTCAATAGAGAAAAATTTAACCAGTGAAGAAAGGCAAAAGCGGATTGCAGAACTTGAAGACAGGATACTAAAGGGCGCGCAAAGAGAGCTTGACTCATTCATAGCCGCCCTCTCAGGCAGGTATGTTTCGGCAGGTCAGGGCAATGACCCGATCAGAAATCCCGACTCCCTGCCCACAGGAAAAAACTTTTATTCCTTTGATCCAACGAGGATTCCATCGAAAGGAAATTATGAAATGGGTGTGAGGCTGGCAAAGGAACTCATAGAAGGCTATAAACAGAGGCATGGAACATATCCGGATAAACTCACATTTAATTTATGGGGAGTTGAGACTATAAGGCATGAAGGAGTAATGGAATCACAGATTATGTATCTCATGGGAATAAAGCCGAAATGGGACAAGAGGGGAAGGGTAATGGGAGTTGAGGCAATACCGAGAAAAGAACTTGGAAGGCAGAGGATTGATGTAACCATTGTTCCATCAGGGCTTTACAGGGACTTGTTTTCAAATCTAATGGCTCTGCTTGATAAGGCCGTAACTCTGGCAAAGGAGCAGGACGAAGAAGACAACATTATCAGGCAGAATGTCATAAAGACAAAGAGGATGCTCATGGAGAAAGGGATTGACGAAGAGAAGGCAGGAAGGCTTGCCTCTGTGCGTCTGTTCACTGTGCCTTCAGGGGCATATGGAACGAATCTCGACAAAGTGATCCCCATGTCAAATACATGGGACAATGAAAAGCAGGTAGCCGATGTCTATTTCATGAGGATGAGCCACATGTACGGGCAGGGCTTCTGGGGGAATAAAGTTAGGAGTGAGGAGTTAGGAGTTAAGAGTGATGAGGATGTGAGTCTTACAATCTTCAAGAATGCCCTTTCTGGCTCTAAAATGGCAGTTCACAGCCGTTCAGGGAATGTGTATGCAACTCTTGATAACGACGACTTCTTTCAATACCTCGGCGGCACTGCAATGGCAATCCGTACTGTTGACGAAAAGACACCGGAGGTTTATGTCACAAATATGTCCAATCCTAAGCAGCCCAAACAAGAGACCCTTGAGAAATTCATGGGCAGGGAGATGAGGGCGAGGTATCTGAATCCTGAGTGGATAAAGGCAATGATGAAGGAAGGATATGCAGGCGCAAGGTTTGTAGATAAGGTAGTAGAGCATTTATGGGGATGGCAGGTAACAGTGCCCGAGGCTGTTGATGCAGCAAAATGGAATGAAATGTATGAGACCTATGTTCTAGACAGAAACGGACTTAATATAAAGGAGATGTTCAGGAAATCAAAGAACATGTGGGCGTATCAATCCATTGTAGCAAGGATGCTTGAGACAGTCAGAAAGGATTACTGGAAGGCTGATAAAAAAGTTGTAGAGACATTGGCAAAGGAATATACAGAAAGCGTAAAAGAGGGGGGCCTTGCCTGCTGCGACCACACGTGCAATAACCCAATGCTTACAAAATTTACATCATCTGTTTTAATGTCAGTGCCGGGACTGACGGCTCAGATGCATGGATTTATGAAGGCGTTAAAAACAGTCCAGAGTCCAGAGTCAGGAGTCAGGAGTCAAAGAACAGAAAGCAAGACAGGTAATAAGCAATTAGCTCCAGACGGAAAAGGCAAAAAAGTAGAGGGATATGAAATGCAGGATGTAAGTGTGACGGCAGGGGCGTCATCTGCGCCCATACCGTATCTGTTTATTGCAGGGTTTTTGTTATTCATTTTGCTGATCATGTCAGGCTGGCGGAAAAAAATAAAATAACTCATGTAAAATAGTTAAAACAAATGGAAATATTTAGCGAATACTTCAAAAAAGACCACTTGCTTTCGCAGGTTGACGCGAGGATAAAACTTGGCGTCAGCCTCTTTGTTTTAGCAATGGTATTGAGCTATAAAGGGCTTGCATTCCCTCTGCTCATATCCGCCATAAGCCTTTGCCTCTGTATAAAGATGAAGATACCTTTTAAGGTATTTCTGTTGAGATTTTCAGAGCCTGTGCTTATCGCATCTGTTGTGATATTGATTAAATTCCTGTTTTCAGGACAGGAGGCTATGTTTTCCGTAAAGATGTGGGGCATCACAATAACAGGTCACAAAGACGGGTTTATGGACGGATTGCAAATCGGCAGCAGGATTTTAGGGGCCGTCTCTGTTGTCGCTTTATTGGGCTTTTCTACCCCTTTCACAGAGATAATGGCAGGGTTGTCATGGCTTAAAATCCCAAAGGGCATTATAGAAATATCGCTGTTTGCCTATAGATATATCTTTGTGCTTTTTGAAGATGCGATGGTCATATATAACGCACAGAAAAACCGTCTTGGTTATTCCAATATTAAGCGGGGATTAAGCTCATTCGGAACCTTGACAGGCTCCCTGACACTCAAGGCGTTTGAGCACAGCCAGAATACAACAACAGCAATGCTTCAGAGGGGATATGACGGCAACATCCCGATGTTGAAACACAAACCGTTCAGGGTTTCGGAAGTTGCCGCATCGGTTTTATTGGTATTTGCAATGGGGTTTATATGGCAGATTTGAAGATAAGATTATCTGTTCAAATAAATTCATTCAAATATCCTGACGGGACTCAGGCATTGTCTGGTATTGCGGTTGATGTATCGCATGGAGAATTTATCGGCATACTCGGCTCAAACGGCTCGGGGAAAACAACACTGCTTAAAATAATGGACGGCTTAATGAAAGATTTTGAAGGCATCGCTTATCTTGATGGGGCTGACATAAAAAAACTTTCCCCAAAAGAGATTTACAGAAAGGTCGGACTCGTCTTTCAAAATCCGGATGACCAGCTTTTCGCTCCTACTGTGTTTGAGGATGTGGCATTCGGCCCGATAAACATGGGGTTCAAGGAAGATGAGGTCATCACCCGTATAAACAACGCCCTTAAGGATGTTGATATGCAAGGATACGCAAGGAAGTCCATACACAATCTTAGTTTCGGGCAGAAAAAGAGGATTTGCATTGCAGGCCTTCTGGCAATGGGGCATGAGATACTGCTCCTTGATGAGCCTACAGCAGGATTAGACCCTATGGGAGAATATAAGATGATGAATCTGCTGACAAAACTCAATAAGGAAAAAGGCGTGACAATTGTCATGGCTACGCACAGCGTTGACCTTGTTCCATTATTTCTTGACAGGCTTTATATTCTAAGCAAGGGGCGTATTGTCAGGGGAGGTATTCCAGCGGAAGTGTTTACAGCGCCGGATGAGATGGCAAGTGTGAAGCTGCGGCTTCCCCAGATCGCGGAATTAATATACAAACTAAAGCATGAAGACAATCTGCCGTTTGAGAAAATCCCTCTCACCATCGGTGAGGCAAGAAGAGAGATACTGAAAACTCTCAGATCGTGAGTGAAAGGAGGTGAAGAAATTTGAATAGTCCCAAAAACAGGGCTAAAAAGTCGGAGACTCGACTCTATGAGAAGGCAAAGGCCAGCGTCATATCGTACCATCTCAAATGCACAAAGACAGCTAACGGCTTGACTCATTTTGTGATGTATGGAGATGTTCCGAACAAGAAAATGCCGTTATAAAATGTGGCTGCCCTAGAGGCAAAACAACCAATTGCTACTCGGTTGTTTTGCCTCTCTAAAAAATTAAAAGGAGATATGTACATATGAATGGAAATCAAAGAGGTCTTTCTTTTTCTGATATTAACACTGACTGGAAGTTGGCGCTCGATGCTGACAATGTATTCTGGGGGCTTGTGCCAAAAAATGATAATGGTGACTTCCTGCTGCCGGAAGACCTGATAACACTGTACAAAAATAAAAGGGCACATCTCGATAAAGAGCTTTACGA
>DOHC01000203.1 GCA_003535475.1 Nitrospiraceae bacterium | reverse complement strand
GCCATTCAAGGAGTTCTTTCTGGTCAGCATGAGCAGAGAATCCGCCGAGTGTATATATGCCTGCCTTCATTGCTATCTCTTCCCCAAAGATACGCACAACTCTTGCTTTGTCAACAATCCTCCTGCCGAGTGTGCCTCTTGCCTGAAATCCTGAAAATATAATACTGCACTCAGGCCTCCAGAGGTTATGCTTCAGGTGATGTCTTATCCTTCCGCCTTCGCACATACCGCTTCCGGCAATGATTATCGCATTAGATTTAATCTTATTCAGCGCAATGGATTCATCAACAGAATTGGTAAACCTGAGCCTGATGCTGTCTCCCACTGATCCGGCATTTAGAATCCTTTTTGCCTCCTCATCAAAACACTCAGGGTGCGCAAGATATGCCTTTGTCGCTTGCTCAGCCAAAGGGCTGTCGATATGAACGTTGATTTTATAGAGCCTTCCTTCGCGCACAAGCCTGTTAAGCACATACAGAAGGTCCTGCGTTCTTCCAATTGCAAAGGCAGGGATGATAACATTTCCGCCTTTTTTGAATGTTACCTTTATAACTTCCACAAGCTCGTCAATAGTCTCCGACATGCCTTTGTGCAGCCTGTTGCCGTAAGTTGATTCCATGACAACATATTCAGCCTCTGTTGCAAGCGACGGGTCATTTATTATCGGATTCCCTTTTCTCCCTATGTCTCCTGAGAATACTATTTTTTTCTCTTTATGCCCGTCCTGAAACCATATCTCCAGACTGCCTGAGCCGAGGATGTGCCCTGCATCAAGGAACCTGTAATTTATGCCCTTTCCTGTATGCCCAACCTTTCCGTAAGAAATTTTTTTGAAAAATGGTATTGAAGCCTTAACATCATCAACCGTGTAAAGCGGAAATACGGGTTCCTTACCTGCTCTTAACGCCTTTTTTGACTGCCATTTAGAATCCGTCTCCTGAATATGCGCTGAGTCATAAAGCATTAACTCAACAAGGTCTGTAGTCGCTGAGGTTGTAACTATCTTCCCTCTGAAACCGTCTTTGACGAGCCTTGGGATAAGCCCGCTGTGATCAATATGAGCGTGTGTGAGAAATAGATAGTCTATTTCCGAAGGATTAACCAAAAAAGGCGCTCTGTTAATGTCATAGGAATCTTCCCCTTGAAACATGCCGCAGTCAACAAGCGCCTTGATTTCAGATGTCCGGATATAGAAACAGGAACCTGTAACAGTCCTAATACCGCCAAGGAATTGTATTTTCACTTTTTCACCCCGCTTATTTTCATTTGGTTAGCGCTATCAGTTTACCTCATTGTTGTTTTCTTAATCAAAAAAAGAGGTTCATGTATAGACTCGCCGCGGCATATGGGGCATTTCCCGGGTTTTTTAAGCCTCTCCCTTTTTCTGAATATAAAACCGCACTTAGCGCATTCAGCAGGAGTAATTACAAGATGCCCATCTCTCGCATCGACTGTCATACGAATATGTTCAAGGTGCTCATAAACTTCTTTTTCAGGGATGCTGACACTGCCTGATATTTCCTTTGCAGAGAGGGTCTGCCCCTCAAGAATAGAAATTATTCCCTGACGGACAGTCTCATGTCTTTCAACAGGGACAGGCGGTTCTTTATGTTTCTTCTTCAATCAATCACCTCTGCAAGTCAGGCTTTTTATTCCCCGTTTAAGTTTAAACCAGCGGCATCCAAAAAACAACAGACTCATGCCAATTACACCCCAAAATAGATATAATACAAATGAGCATCATAGAAATGCAGTATCATGAGATTTAAATTAAACAGGAGTGTTTCACTGATGAAGAACAGGCTGTTTCTAACAGCAATATTCGGTTTTAACTTTTTAGCATTCTGGATAATCCCGTCTGCTGACTCTGCGTCTTACATATACACAAAAAATAATACAGTGGTCGGTTCCCTCAAGACTTACACTGTCAAGAACGATGCGTCCTTAATTGAGATAGCAAGAAAGTTCAAGCTTGGCTACAATGAAATTGCTGACGCAAATCCTGATATTGATCCATTCGTCCCCGGAAATGGGACGTTAGTCACCATCCCTTCTTCATGGATACTGCCGGATGTGAAATCACACGAAGGCATTGTTATAAACCTCTCTGAGATGAGACTCTATTATTTTTTCAGGCGCGCCAGTTCAAAACTTGTGGTGACTTTTCCTGTAGGAATAGGCAGTGAAGGGAATGACACGCCGACCGGAGAGTTCAAGATTGTAGAAAAAATAGTGAAACCAAGCTGGAGCGTGCCTGAATCAATCAGAAAGGAGAAACCAAATTTGCCTGCGGTAGTCCCCCCCGGACCTAACAACCCGCTTGGCTCTCATGCCTTAAGGCTTTCATTAAGGAGTTATCTCATCCACGGTACGAACAGGCCATGGGCCGTCGGCAGAAGGGCAAGTCATGGATGCATAAGACTGTTCCCCGAAGACATTCCGAAGCTCTACAAATTAACGCCAAATGGCTCCAAAGTAACTATTGTCAAACAACCTGTAAAAGTAGGCGCTATAAGCAACAAGGTGTTCATTGAGGTGCACAAAGATGATTACCACCAAAATGAAAAATACTCTAAAATGGCGGTGAAACTGCTCAAGAGGAAAAACCTGCTTGAAGGTGTTAACACGGAGAAACTGCATGCGGCAATAAAAGAGAAAAAGGGGGTTCCTGTCGAGATTTCGGATTAAACAAAAAGGGGAACAGAAAATACATCCCTGAAATTTCCGGCCCCCTCTACTAATATAAATTATTTTTTCTGCTGTAATTCAAATGCCTTCTTTGCCTTCTTAGAAGCAGTTTCTGTCTTTTCCATTGACACAGCTGCTTTCTTTGCAGCCATCTCTGCCTTTTCAGCAGCCATCTCTGCCTTCTTTACAGCAGCATCAGCCTTACCAGAAGACTCCTTTGCAGCCTTCATAGCCTCTTCAGCCATCATCTTGGCATTAGCCAGATCAGCGCTCATCTTTCCTTGCTGGGCTTCAATGTCCGCAATCTTCGCCTCAAGCTTGTTAATCCTGTCTGCGAGAGGGTCTACCTGCTCCTTTACGTATTCTTTTGTGGCGCATCCAAATGAAAACAGAAGCAGTCCCATGAAAACTAAATATACCGCTTTTCTCATCTTTACACCTCCTCTGCAAAAAATATATTTATCTTAAAAAGAATACATCTATTTAAAAAAAATTGCAAACTTTTTTAAACAGCCTCTGCTGCTAAAGTTTGGTAATCTTAACCTTGGATATTTTTCTGTCTTCCATCTCAAGTATGAGGAACCTGAGGTTGTGATACCTGACCTGCTCGCCTACCTTCGGAAGCCTTCTGAAAAGCCCGAACACAAATCCGCCGATTGTATGAAAGTCTTCGCTTGCCAGTTTAGCTCCGACAAGCTCGTTGATCTCGTCAAGCCCTGTCTGCCCCGCGACTATGGACGTCCTTTCATCAATAATCTCAACTTCCTTTTCGCCCTCCATTGCCTCAAATTCATCCTGAAGACCTCCGACTATTTCCTCCATTATATCTTCAAGCGTTATAAGCCCGGCAGTCCCGCCATATTCATCCATAACTATAGCTATCTGAAATTTGTTTTTCTGCATCTCGTCAAGAAGTTCCGTAACCATCTTATTTTCGGGGATGTAATAAGCTTCACGCACAATCTCTGTTATAGGCGTATAGTTCTCTATTTTGCCCTGCGCCATCTGTTTCATTATGTCCTTTACATAAAGGATTCCGGTAACGCTGTCTATATTCTCCTTTACGACAGGGTAGCGTGAATAACCCTCTTCCAATACAAGCTTCAGGGCATCACCGACTGTTGAATCATCAGATATGGAGACTATCTCTGTGCGCGGCACCATCGCCTCTGTTACAACCTTATCTCCGAACTCAAAGACCTTATGCAGCATCTCCTTCTCTTCCTCTTTAAGCGTGCCTTCTTCCTCTCCTATGCTTATCATTGCCTTAATCTCTTCCTCTGTGACAAATGGGGATACAGCCTTCTTTTTGCCGAAGGGGGTTAATAATATATTGGTGCTCGTTGTCAGGATACGGACGAAAAAACCCGCCATTTTAGAAACCCTGTCTATTACAGGTGCAGTAAAAAGACCTATTGTCTCAGGATTTGAAAGCGCTATTGATTTTGGAATGAGCTCCCCAAATACAAGTGAAAGATATGTAATGCATACGACCACAATACCTATGGCTATCGCCTCGCTGGATGCGGAAATGAATGCAACAGGAACGGTCTTTAATACAGGCTTTATTCCCTCCACCGCAGCAGCGCCTCCGATAGCCGATGCCAGCGCTCCTGCAAGCGTAACGCCTATCTGGATTGTTGCAAGGAATTTGTCAGGAGTTTCCCTGAGTTTGTGTAAAATATCGGCATTTTTTTTACCTTCCTCCACCAGTTGTTTTATGCGTATTCTCCTGATTGTAACAACTGCTATCTCAGAGGCGGCAAAAAAGCCGTTTACGAGGATTAATATTAATATGAGAAATATNNTCTCAAGCCACATATTTTATGAATCTAAGTTAAGAGTTGAAAGTTTCAGAATATCCATTTTTCAAATTTTCACTTTAAACTTTTAATTTTTAACTTCTCTATAACCGCATCTGCTACTTCAGATGTGCTGGCAGCAGTTGGGTCATCGGGCTTTAGTTTCATGTCATAGGTTACGTGCCTGCCCTCTTCTATAACAGAGGCAATTGCGATCTCAAGTCTTTGTGCGGCATCTGTTTCACCTATATGCCTAAGCATCATCACTCCTGAAAGCATCATAGCAAACGGATTCATCTTATTCAATCCCTTATATTTTGGCGCGCTTCCGTGTGTAGGTTCAAATACTGCCATCTTATCTCCTATATTTGCCCCGGGCGCAAGGCCCAACCCTCCTATAAGCCCCGCAGCAAGGTCTGAAACAATATCTCCATAGAGATTCGGAAGCACAATGACATCATACAACTCAGGCTTCTGTACAAGCTGCATGC
>DOHC01000111.1 GCA_003535475.1 Nitrospiraceae bacterium | reverse complement strand
CTTTTGGATCGTGAACTCATAGTGCGCTCCTTTTACGTGCATGTTTTTCAGGTAACATGCATTATGAGTCAACGATTCCTTTTTATCCTTTACTTCGGTAACATTTATTGTGAGGCAATTCGTATTATTACCACGCCCTTGTCAATCTTATTTGGTAAGGATATAATAGAAAACTAAAAATCCATTCTATTCTGGAGTAAAGATGACCATAACAGAGAAAATACTCGCCGCACATGCAGGCAAAAAAAAGGTTGAGCCGGGAGAACTCATCAATGCAAAGGTTGATCTGATCCTTGCAAATGACATTACTGCGCCCATAGCAATACAGGAATTTAAGAAAATAGGCGCAAAAGATGTTTTTGACAGAAACCGCATCGCATTTATCCCCGACCATTTTGCGCCGCAGAAGGATATAAAGGCTGCCGAGCAGTGTAAGATGCTCCGTGATTTCTCAAAAGAATATAATCTCGGCCTCTACTTTGAGGTTGGAAGAATGGGAATTGAACATGCATTACTTCCGGAGCAGGGGCTTGTCGTTCCCGGAGACCTCATAATAGGCGCTGACAGCCATACATGCACATACGGAGCATTAGGCGCATTCTCAACAGGAGTAGGCTCAACAGATGTCGCATCTGCGATGGCAACAGGAGAATGCTGGTTCAAAGTTCCTGAGTCAATGAAATTCATATATCACGGAAAACTCAACAAATGGGTTGGAGGAAAAGACCTTATACTTCATACGATAGGCGATATCGGAGTTGACGGCGCTTTATACATGGCAATGGAATTTGAAGGGGAAGTTATAAGCGATCTTCCGATGTACGGAAGGCTGACAATGTGCAACATGGCAATTGAGGCAGGAGGGAAAAGCGGAATAATCGTTCCTGATAAGATTACAAAAAAATACGTTAAGGGAAGAGCAAAAAGAGAATTCAAATTCTACAAGTCAGATAAAAACTCAAAATATATTGAAACCAGAGAATACGACTGCTCAAAGATACCGCTGACAGTGTCCTGCCCTCACCTTCCGTCAAATACAAAGCCGGCTGCTGAACTGTTTGAAGTTGCAATAGATCAGGTAGTCGTCGGCTCATGCACAAACGGAAGGCTTGAAGATTTAAGAGAGGCTGCAGCGGTTATTAAAGGCAGAAAAGTTAATCCTAATGTAAGGATGATAGTTATACCTGCCACACAGCAGATATACAAACAGGCTATGAAGGAAAAACTGCTTGATATATTCATTGATGCCGAGGCTGTTGTATCAACACCGACATGCGGGCCATGTCTTGGAGGACATATGGGGATACTCGCAAAAGGCGAAAGAGCTCTTGCAACAACCAATAGAAACTTTGTCGGAAGAATGGGACATCCTGAGAGTGAAGTGTATCTTTCTAATCCTGCTGTTGCTGCGGCATCAGCAGTCCTCGGAAGGATCGGGACTCCGGAGGAACTTGGATCATGATGACACCTGAAGAACGGCTGAAACAACTCGGCATTGAACTTCCTGATGCGCCAAAGCCTCTCGGCTCTTACGTCCCGCTTGTCAGGACAGGCAATCTTGTTTTTTTAAGCGGAATACTGCCTTTGGTGGAAGGCAAACTTACAAGAGAGGGCCGTGTTGGAGAGAAGGTAACTGTTGATGAAGCAAAGGAAGATGCGCGTACAGCATCCATCAATGCCCTTGCGATTTTGAAATCACACCTTGGAACTCTAAATAAAATCAGGCGGTGCGTAAAGATAACAGGCTATGTTTCATCAGCGCCTGACTTTACGGAGCAGCCGAATGTCCTGAACGCCGCTTCTGATTTCATGCTTGAGATATTCGGGGAAGTTGGGAGACATGCGAGAGCGGCAGTGGGGGCAAATGTCCTTCCTCTTAATTCGCCTGTTGAACTTGAATTTATCTTTGAGGTTTCGTAGCTGAAAATCTGACTGTGCTGCATTTGGTGTAAAATTTAATAATCGGTAAATTCTATGGCAAGACCTTATGTTGTAATTGTTGGAAGGACAAATGTAGGCAAATCTACCCTCTTTAACAGGATGGTCGGTTCTTCTGCGGCTATTGTTGAAAGTGTGCCTGATGTCACCAGAGACAGGAACTATATGGAGGCTGTATGGGAAGACAAGGCATTTATTGCAGTTGACACAGGAGGATTCTACACTGAGCCTTCAGGGGACATCTCAAAGCAGATGAAGGAGCAGGCAGCATTTGCGATTGAAGAGGCAGATGTCATAATACACCTCCTTGACGGTAAAGAAGGGCTTACCCCTGCTGACATTGAGCTTTCAAAAACATTACGGGCCTCAGGCAAAAAGATATTATGGGTTGTGAACAAGATAGACACACCTAAAAGAGAAGAGAGGCTCTATGATTTCTATGCATTAGGCGCTGATGAACTCCTTCCTGTATCAGCTGCCACAGGTTATGAATTCGGAGAACTCATGGACAGGATTGCCTCGCTTCTGCCTCAATTAAGCAAAGAGGAATCACCCTACCCGCGGATTGCTGTTGTCGGAAGGCCTAATGTAGGCAAGTCAACGCTTGTAAACGCGCTCCTCGGCAAAAAGAGGATGATAGTAAGTCCTTTGCCAGGAACCACGCGGGATGCCGTTGACTCTGTCTGTTCATACTATAAAAATAAATATCTGATAATTGATACAGCAGGCATAAGAAAGAAAGGCAAGCTCGGATTCTCTATTGAAAGGTTTTCAGCGGTAAGAGCAATAAGGAGCATAGAGAGATGCGACATTGCTCTCATCGTTCTTGATGCCTCCGACGGAATAACAGAACAGGACCAGAAAATTGCGGGCATTGTTGAAAGCTGCGCAAAGGGCGCCATATTCCTCCTTAATAAATGGGACATTGTGCATGAACCGGATGCTGCCTATAAAAAAATTGTTGCAGAACTACAGAGGAAAATGTGGTTTTTGAATCACGCGCCGGTGATTTCAGTATCAGGGATAGAAAAGAAGAGGATAACAAAGATATTTTCTGTAATTGATGAAATAATTGCTGAAAGAAAAAAGAGGATACCGACACCTGAGATAAACAGATTCATAAAGGACGTTACTTCAGGCGTCCCTCTGTCTCTGTATAAAGGCAGGCAGGTAAAGATTCCTTATATGACCCAGATCGGCACAGAGCCGCCAGCATTCGTAATTTTCAGCAACTATCCGGCAGGGATAAAAGAATCCTATATAAGATATATCGAAAAATGCCTTAGGGAAAAGTTTTCATTCAGAGGAACGCCGATAAGAATATATAAAAAATTAAAAAAATAAGTTAAAAGTTAAAAACGGTTTCAAAATAGAACAGACATTTTTTATCTTTTGTCCGTCATGCCCGAAGTTCTTAATCGGGCATCCAGTGGTTTCTGGATTCCCCGATCAAGTCGGGGAATGACAGCAGGAGTTGTCCATATTATTATGAGACCCTTAATAAAAGTTGAAAGTTAAGAGTTAAAAATTAAAATAAATGACCTGAACTTTTAATTAAAGGAGAAGGAATTAGATGCAGGACCTTGTCGGGAAAGATGTAGAAGTTTTAGCTTTAGAGACTACCTACAAAGGCAAGCTTATTGAAATCGGAGAAACAGAGGTCTACCTTTTGGCTGAGTCAGGCTGGATAATGATACCAGTGGAAAAGATAATCTCTATAAAAGAGCAAGAAGGCTAATCCACATAAAAGTGCAAAATTAAAATATCAAAAAACATCAGTTCCATAAGT
>DOHC01000285.1 GCA_003535475.1 Nitrospiraceae bacterium | reverse complement strand
CCTAATTAGTGAGCATGTACAACGGGACTCATCCCACTGGTTTGTCTTTATTGGTATCTGCTTTCTTAAGAGCGTCCCCGGCTTGGTAGTAGACCTGCCACGACCTTTGTACTTTACCCTGACAGGTTTCAAAAGCCTGTCAATGGTAGCAGGGGATATTGAAAGGAGAGCGCTGGTTGCTTCTTCTGGAAGATTCTCGTACTCCTGAACATATCCAGGAAGCCATAAAGGTAACACTGCCTTCAGTCTCTTTGAGCAGGGAAGATTTGCGGATAACCAGATTTTCCTCAGAGGCTTAAGAATTGCTTCTTTGCCATATAGAGGTTTTCTTCATTTCTTCTTTTTCTTTGGCTTTATAAAGCGTGTAAACTTCCTTAGCAGCCTGATGGCATGTTTCCGATGATATCCGCAGGCAGCGCAGAATTCATCCAATATAATGGCTTTCTTCTTTCGAGCAGCCCTCCTGTACCTCAGATATATCGCTTCAAGATATTCCCTTTTGGATCGTGAACTCATAGTGCTCTCCTTTTACGTGCATGTTTTTCAGGTAACATGCATTATGAGTCAACGATTCCTTTTTATCCTTTACTTCGGTAACATTTATTGTGAGGCAATTCGAGGCTATACAAAGTATTTTCGAATATATTGAAATGTTCTATAATCAACAAAGGAGGCATTCAGCCCTGGGGTACCGTTCACCGGTATCATTTTAACTGGAGGCTATGGCAGCCTAACTTAACTTAGTGTCCGTTAAATCGGGGGAAGATCACTCTTTATATTTAATGGAAATCTTGTAGTCTATCCTGGCGTGGCCTGAGGAGTCTTTTCCAGCGCAGACGAGTTCCCCTTTGCCTGATTTAAGGCGGCCTTTTATCATTTCAGCAATAACAGACTCCAGGTTAAAGCCTCCGTCTATGCAATCACGTTTCATGCATTCCATCTTAAAATATGTATTACTGTTAGGAAAGAAATTGACTGTACGCTGCATAATCGCTTGAGCAGTGTTTCCGTGGTAGTAGTTCATGGCGACAATGACAGATGCAACGTTCGGATAGCGTTCAGACATCAGGCCTGAATCAGCTTTCTGCTGCTTTATTTGCAGACGTTCAGAATTCTTTAGCTTACTGTTCATTATGATTCCCTCTCAAAAGCAGAGCCCCCTGCTTTTTGCAGAGGGCTCTCTTCGGTTCCTTACTGTTTTACAACGTTGATTGCCTTGGGACCCTTATGGCCTTTTTCGGTATCAAAGCTGACTCTGTCACCCTCGGCAAGGGATTTGAATCCATTGCTCTGGATAGAAGAATAGTGAACAAATATATCACTGCCGTCTTCGCTTGTGATAAAGCCAAAACCTTTGGACTCATTGAACCACTTTACTGTTCCTTCTGTCATTTTGTGTACCTCCTTACTTGTGAATTGAACTTTCAGAAGGGCACAAATAAAAAAGGCCACAAAGCTAAAAGTCTTTGCGGCCTTTAATGGTCTAAAAACTTCTGAAACTTAAGAAATATGATAACATGTCTGCGGATAATTAGCAACAGAACGAATAATTTCTATCTGTAGCGAACACATAAACTGTCCGGTTAAGATTGGATAGATAGCAAGGAGGAGCTATACATGTATAAAAGAACACGCTGCAGACAAAAGGGGTTGGTGCCAAAAGCTTCAGGGAAAGGCGCTCACCGGAAACGGCGGCCGCGAGCACCCTATGTTGGCATGATGCTGCATCAGGACGGCTCCCGGCATGAGTGGGTTACCGGTAAGTTCTGGGATCTGATAGTGACAATGGACGCGATGCCACGGGTGGTAAGCACTACTCAATGTTCTTTGTAGAGGAAGAGGGCACACAGAGCATTTTTGAGGGGATCAAGGAGGTTAGAGGTTATTGAGGGTCACGGAGTGTTTGCCTCTTTGTATACAGATCGTGGCCCGCAGGTAACGACAACTGTGTCAGATTCGATGGACTGGCACTTCAAATTCCTCAAGACCAGTATCGCTATCACTATGTCAGGGTAAAAGTCCGCGTCCATCGTTATCCAAATGGTAATCTTGCCATCTTTCATACATAGGCATAGAAAGCTTGCATCCTATAATTCCAAGGGACAGGAGGTCGTCATCTCTGACAAGAAAGCTGCCTAATATCTAAAGCTGCAGACCGGACAGTTTATGTGCTCTATAACCGGACAATTCTATTTGTTGACAACACTTGGTAATTTTAAATGAGAGCGAAGGATGCAGAAAACTTTGGAGGCGGCGAGCGGATTTGAACCGCTGCATAAAGGTTTTAGCCACCCCCTTACTCACATGCATCCTTACCCGTCCATTATCCATCTATGACTTCGGAGTTATCCAATAAGGCGAATTTTCCCTTCTTTAATAACAGCAAGCTTGTTTTTCATATCTATATTCTGCTCGGAGATTTTTTTGAAAAAATTTAATAGGTGTTTCAGAACTACTGGAGGATTTTTGGTTTTCAGCCTTAATACTATTGAACTTGCTCCAAGATTACGGTAAAGCTCACCAAAATCAAGGTCAAACGGGATAATAATTCTTTCTTCTTTTTGGCTATTTCAACTATTTCTTCATCAGGACAGCCCTTGCAGGATTCTCTCGCGCTACTTACATTGTATCCAAGTGTTCTGAGATTTTTGGTAATCTCGGGAGATATATTTTCATCTATCAGCAGTTTCAAGCTCTATCTCCGATATGTGCTTTGTCGTATCAGAAGTAAATAGTATTGCAGCCTTAATATCCTCCTCTTTTAAATCAGGATAATATTTTGTTATTTCTTTGCAGTTGTGCCCTCAGCAAGCATATCAAGAACGACATAAACGGGAATACGTGTGCCTTTGAAGACAGGCTTGCCAAGAAGAATTTTGGGGGTTATCTCAATTTTTTCATGATAATTTGCCATGAGCCGCCTCCTTGATGATTTTAAATAAGTATAGCACAGGCAGTTGCATTAATTTCTTCCTTCCAGAATCCTTTCGGTCTGCTCTATTATCTCTGTTGCTGTTGCCGCATCTTTAATAAATGTCCCCTTTTTTGCATCTACGCTTATCTTCGTTGACTTGTGTGTAATCCTTTCGAGCTCTATGTAAATCTTCAATTCAGCAGTTGTTGCTGAAATCTCTACGCCGTTTTCTATTTTTTTCTTTCCCGACTCTTTTATCCCCATCTTTTTCAGAGCGCTATGCGCTGCATCTTCTACCTGCTCAATTGGAAAACTAATAGTCTTATATGCGACATTTGTTATTGTGTATGCGGCTCCGCCGCTTGCGCCTGCCAACAGGATGCTTGCACAGCCTGAAGATAAAAGCACAATGCACAGAAGCAGACAAAATGGAGTTGTCTTAGCCCGCATGGTATTTGTATTATTCCCATCTTCAACCGAAAAATTCAAGCGATAACTATAGGAAAGAGCTAAGAATGCAAAAAATTTTGGAGGCGGCGAGCGGATTTGAANNTGCATAAAGGTTTTGCAGACCTCCCCCTTAGCCACTTGGGTACGCCGCCATCTTGAAGTTCGGAGTTCAGAGTTAGGAGTTGCGAGTAAAGCTCCGGACTGCGAACTAAATACTCCTGACTAATATGGAGCGGGAAACGGGGCTCGAACCCGCGACCTAAAGCTTGGAAGGCTTTCGCTCTAGCCAACTGAGCTATTCCCGCTTAAAACAAACGTGCTTAATTATAATATAATAATTAAAGTTAAAAATCAGTAAAAATTTTGCATTATTATTTTATATAAAAAAATGAATTAATCAATAACAAATTGATTAAACAAAAGCAATATATCTGATATTATTCATTATAGTTATTGTTTTCCCAGTTTAATTATATAAATTCCATAAGATAACAGGCATGGAAAATAAGATTAATACAAAAGCAGAAAAACTCTCAGGGGTATTTGCTCCGATAATTACACCATTCATAAATGAAGAAATAATTTATCGCGAGCTTGAAAATAACATTTTAAAATATAATTCTACAGCTTTAAAAGGATATATGCCCCTTGGCAGTAATGGAGAATATCAGGGACTCACAGATGAAGAATCACTAAAAATTCTTGATATAGTCCAGAAACGACGTTCAGAAGATAAAATAGTTGTTGCAGGATGTGGAAGGGAGTCAGCAAAAGCTACAATTGATTTTATAAAAAAAGATGCAACCGTAGGTCTGGATTTTGCCTTCATTCTTACTCCTCACTATTTTGTAAATGATATGACTGATGAGGCATTGTTTAAATATTTTTCTTTTATAGCAGATGCTTCTCCTATTCCCATTGTTATATATAATGCTCCAAAATTTGCCTTTAATCTGCTTATTTCAGCAGAACTAATGGGGAAACTTGCAATGCACCCGAATATCATTGCCATGAAAAATTCCTCATTTTTTCCGACGGCAGATTATAAAAAATATATCCCTGAAGAAGCTGATTTTTATCTTATTGCAGGCAATGTAAAAACTTTTTATACAGGACTGAAATGTGGTGCTATCGGTGCTGTTCTGTCAACTGCAAGTTACCTTCCTGAATATTGCTGCAGATTATACCAGTTGTTTATGGATAAAAAATATGATGAAGCAGAAAAACTCAGTGATTTCCTGATAAGTCTGTCTGAAAATACGGTCGGCAGATTTGCAGTCCCGGGGGTTAAATTCGGAATGACATATCGGGGATTTTTTGGAGGACAGCCCCGGCTGCCGCTGCTGGAATTAAAACCTGAAT
>DOHC01000092.1 GCA_003535475.1 Nitrospiraceae bacterium | reverse complement strand
CTTTCAGAAAGAAATTGTCCCCGCCAAGCCCTGCATAAGTCACATACAGCATATTCCTTGAGCCTGTATGAGGGTCAAGAAAACTGTTTCTTGAATCCCTTGCAATTGCAGGCGTAATGCTGCTTGTTATTTTTTTGCCTTCCTGATCTTTTATCCTTGCTGATGCATTTGGAGATATATTGAATATCGTCACATCTTCAAAGTTGTATGTTACATCTGTTTTCCAGTATTCGGACAGGCTTTTGCCTAACAACACATCGCCTCCCAGCGCTTTTCTGTCAAATGCGGAATAATTTCTTGTTGTTTTATAGACATCGGTTCCGAATAAGAGTTCTTTGTCAAGAAACCACGGGTCCCTGTATCCAAGGTTATATGTTGTGCTTCTGCCGCCGAATTCACCCTTTAATTTTATGAGCCGCCCTGTCCCGAATAGATTGGCCTGAGTAACATCGGCGGTGGCCAGAAACTTGTCAACAGAACTGTAACCGCCGCCGACGCTGAGCATTCCTGTCGGCTTTTCTTTTACCTTCACATCAATGTCCAAAAGTTTTTCCTCTGTTTTCGGCTTTGGCTGCAGATCAACAGTTTCAAAGAAATTAAGGTTATTAAGCCTCTCATAGCTCCTTTTCATGAGTTTGCTGTTAAATGTATCCCCTTCATCGAGCCTGATTTCCCTTCTTATGACCTTATCCATTGTCTTGATATTGCCTGATATGTCTATCCTGCCTATCTTGTAAATGCCGCCCTCATCTATCTTGAATGTTATCTTAACCTGCTTTGCAGCATCATCAGGCGTAATGTCAGGAGCAACATTAACAACTGCGTAGCCTTTCTCCGAATACGTCTCTCCGAGCGCAGCGACATCGCTTCTCAGCGTTGCCCTGCTGAATATATTCTTGGGGGCGGATTTTGTCTTCTTCCTCAATTCGCTTTCTGGGAACGCCTTATTCCCTGTAATATCCACAGAAGATATCATGTATTGCTCTCCTTCAGATATCATAATTGAGATTATCATCCCTCTTTTATCCTCTGTAAGCTGGATCTTCGGGTCAGATACAGCAACCTTTATATACCCTTTATTAAAGTAAAGGTTTCGTATCCTCTCAATATCAAAGCTCATCTCGTCTTTTTTATAGTACCCTGATGATGTCATGAATGAGAACAACCACCATTCACCTGTTTTTATTGTCTTTTTTATTTCCTTTTTTGAGATGGCCTTGCTGCCTTCAATTACTATGGACTTTATCTTGACCTTAGGCCCTTCCTCTATTTGATATGTAAGCGTAACCTCATCATCATTCACTTTCTTCACAACAGGGACAATTTTTGACAGGTAGTAGCCTTCCTCTTCATAGAAGGCACGCAGCTTGTCGGCATTATCCTGTATCAGAACAGTATCTGCTATGGAGTTTGCCGTTATTGTTATCTTTTCTTTGAGGTCTGAATCTTCCTGCTTCTTATTTCCCTGAAAGTCTATACTTATAATCGTTGGTTTCTCTTTTATCAGGTATATAACCCTTACACCGCCTTCAAGCGGCTCTATCTCAACTTTTACATCGTCAAAATAGCCCATCTTGTAAATGTCTTTTATGTCATTTGTGGTTTTCTCCGAAGAAAGCGGTTCTCCTGTTTTTTGTGTTATCTTGGATTTCACGGCGGCTTCCTCTATCCTCTTAAGCCCCCTTACCTCCATAGAATTCACCAGAGGCAGAGGAATTTCCTGCGCTGATATGCTGTCTGTCCCGCCTATAAACACGGCAAGCATTATAAAACAGAAAAAAAGCAAAGACGATTTCCTCATCTTCCTCCTTAAAACAATACTATTATTCTCATAATTTAACGCTTGATTCACGTCGTCCTTTAAAAACATCATATACCGCATATTCTACAAATCTGTTAATCTCGTATTTGGTAACTCCAGCACGGTTAGTATAGCCTTCCAAAAGGGGACGTGTAAATAAAAAAATTAAGCAATATCTCTGTTGTTCAGGTTAAAATCAAAATTACAATGATCTCACATAAAATACAAGTTCAGGAAAAGGATTCCGGCAAACGTATAGATATTTTAGCCGTTGCTGAAACAGGGATTACCCGTTCACAGATACAGAGACTCATAAAAAATGGTTTTCTGCTTGTTAACAACAAGACTGTCAGCCAGAACTACAGGGTAAAGGCAGGTGACTTTATCGTATTAACTGCCGAAGATAAAAAACAGGAACATCTCATTGCAGAAGCAATCCCTGTTGAAATACTCTACATGGACGAACACCTTGTTGTGGTAAACAAACCATCAGGCATGGTGGTTTATCCTGCTGCAGGGCATAACAGGGGAACATTGATAAATGCCCTCCTCTGCCACTGCAAGAAACTTGAAGCGCCGGGCGGCCCGCTGAGGCCGGGTGTTGTGCACAGGCTTGACAAAGACACATCAGGAGTGATGGTCGTTGCTCTTGACAGCGCTGCATACTACAACCTTGCAGAGCAATTCAAACAGCGGACAATAAACAGAAGATATGTTGCGCTTATATACGGAAACCCGAAAGACAACAGCGGGCAGATCAGCCTTGCCATCGGACGCTCTGAGACTGACAGGAAAAAGATGTCAACAAGAGTAAGGAGAGGCAAAGAGGCTCTGACAATATGGAAGGTGATTGAAAGATTCCGGCGCGCATCATTGATTGAAGCGAAACTGCGGACAGGGAGGACGCACCAGATACGCGTCCACTTTTCATCCATCGGACATCCTGTGCTTGGAGACTGCACTTACGGTAAGAAGATTGAGATAGAGACAAAAGAAAGAGGAAAACTGACATTTCCACGGCAGATGCTTCACGCTGAATCGCTCGGATTTATTCATCCTGTTACAGGCGAATACCTTGAATTCCACAGCCCCATGCCGGATGATATGGAGGAAAGAATAAAACAGCTAAGAGGCTAAAATTCCTTTTCTATTTTAGGGATTGTGGTCTTAAGAACAAATCTGCCCTTTCCGTAATTCCCCTCCGGCTTTATGATAAGCGCAAGATAATAATCCTTGTTTATCTTCCTCATTATAATTCCGCACTTGTCAGAGATTATTGAAAACTCCTTTGCTTCGCCAAGACCGAGTGTCTCAGCAGCACTGCCTATGTCCTTAATCATTGCTGATGCCTCTGCGCTCAGGTCTTCCAGATTAATAAGCTTCTCACTGGCATATTCCTCAACAGGCATGCCGTCCGAGCTTATTATCATAGCAGAAACTGCGCCGTCAACTTTTCCGACTGTTTCCTTAAGAACTTCTGAAAAACTCATTTTTCTTCTCCCTGATCCTTTCCCCGAATGTTTCAAGCTTATCAATTACCGCTTCCTTGTCTTTCCCAAGCATCTTGAGCAGCATCCTTAATTCTTCAACTTTCTGCATAACACATTTGTCCTGTGGATTAGCAGACAACATCTCCCTGTAAATACTCATTGCCTTCGGGTAATTACCTTCTGATATAAACAGATCTGCATCCTTCGGGCTATATCTGCCTTTGTCTTCCTTTTCAGGCAGCCTCTCTGCAACAGGCGCTTTTTCTTCCTTGAAAGCCTCAGAAGAAAGAGGAGGCTGTGCTATATCTTGATCCCCGAATGCCGCGGCATAGGACATTGCTTCCTTTTCCGCCTCTTCCATATC
>DOHC01000031.1 GCA_003535475.1 Nitrospiraceae bacterium | reverse complement strand
ATCCATCCAAAAAGCATCTGCATAAGTGCTGCTGCGCAGACGAATTTGCAGAGCGTATGCCTGACAAACATTGAAGTAGTCAGAATGTATATAGAAACGCCGCTAATGCCTGCTTTAACCCCTAATGTAAAATCCCAGTTTATTATCTGGCTCCAAATGGTTTTTGGAGCCACAAAATATCCTGTTAACGCTATGCCTCCAAGCAGGGGGATTATGATAGCGCTTGCAAATGCTAAAGCTCCATATATAAACTTGCCGGTTTTGCCTGTGTCAGGATCATTCGGCTTCTTAGTATAGAGACTTCTTCTTCCTGTAAGCTTTAAGGTCAGATAATCAGACAGCTCAAAGAGTGTTCCTTCAGGGCAGAGCCATCCGCAGAATAACCTGCCTGTGAGATAACCGAGCAAAGGGAATATCGAAAGGATAAAAAGCCATGGGAGTATTGCCTTCAGGAAAAACTGAATGGCTATATGAAATGCTCCGGAAGCCGATGGGTCAGCGTAGAAGCCTTCTTTTAATCCAAGGCTCCATGACTGGCCGAGCACTATGAGTTCTTTAGTTGCAGTGTCGTATCTAAGGATGTCCAGAACAGGCATGAGAAAGATGAGAAGTAAAAAAGCTACCTGAGTGATTCTTCTATAGATTGTCAGCTTCATAGTTTATTAATAACACATAAAGGGGAGGGCGCACTATGATATAAGTCATAATTTTACCACCATCTCCAGAGGGCGATAACAAAGATAATAAGAAATACAAGAACGAGGTTCATGTAGGCAAAAAAATAAAAAAGCCTTTCATAAAAAGGCACAGTGGATTTTTCTTCTGATGGTATAAGTCTTCCTGCCCGTGGCATTGAAATAATTTTTTCCTCTCCATGAGGAGCTGTCTTCAGGGCGTCTGTGAGGTCATGTCCTGCAAGGTGTTTTAGCAGGTGAGAGCCGTTTTTCCAGAGCCTGCTTCCTGTTACATCGTAAATTATCCCGTTATAAGCTATATAAGCTGGGTTGCCTTCTTTTCCGTCAAAGCTGTGGAGTTCTTCCGGAGTCAGGTCACGTTTTGATTTCGACACATCAACCTTTTCTTTGACGCCCCATTTCCGCCTCATCTTCGGGCCAATATATGTTGTGACTATAACTGCTGTAGATACCATTATCAAAAAAAGGATAACCTTAATGCTGAGAAGCATCCCGAATCTTGTTGTATAGAGAACCTTCCATGTTGGTATTCGTGATATGGTAAGAAGTATTCCTGTGATTGTAAGCACTATAATAGATAACCAGCCGAGCAGTAATTCTCCCCTTGGGAGCCCTTTTGATGCATATGCGGGTTTCAAAAGTATGTGAACATAGAGTATTGTCCCGAACCAAGCTATTGCAAAGAACAGATGGATATAGCCGATAATGAAACGCACAACCTTCTGTGTTTTTGTCAGCGGCCTGTAGATGCCTTTTATCTTCAAATCATCCTTGAATTCCTCTCCTGTTTTTGTCAGCTTGCCTCCGCCGATAGTTTCAACATGACACTCTGCGCACTTTAATCCTGTCTCACGGGCATATTCGGTAGTTGCAGAAGATATTGAAGGGGTAAGGAATACTACAAAAGCAAATAAGTATACGGGTAGAGACAATTTCTTCATATCAAAGATATTATACTGAAACGGGAAGATTTCACGAATAAAAATTGTCTTATTATACAGAAGGGGTTATGGATTTCAAAGAACTGATAGAAAAACACCTTGATTCGCTGTGGTTTACAGCGCTCAGGCTTACAAAGAATAAGGAGGATGCAGAAGACCTTGTGCAAGAGGCGAGCCTTAAGGCTTATGAAAATATCGGCTCGCTGCGCTCCGAAAATAAGGCAAAGGCATGGCTTTTTAAGATTCTCACCAATACATTTATCAATAAATACAGGAAAAACAAATCACTGCCCGAGGAAGTTGATGTTGAGCCTGATTTTCTTGAGCCGATTTTCTATAAAAATGGGCATTATTTTGACATGGAGAAGGATATGTTCTCTTGCGTAACGGACGAAGATGTAAAGAACGCAATTGACAGCCTTCCCATTGAATTCAGAACAGTTGTATTGCTTGTTGATATTGAAGAACTCTCATATAAGGATGTTGAAGACATTCTGAAGATTTCTTCCGGGACGCTTGCATCAAGGCTGTACAGGGGCAGAAGGCTTCTAAGAGACGCCCTGTATGAGTATGCGAAGAGAGAGGGTTTTTTATCGGAGATTCGCATCTGCACTCGGACGGATTCGCTGAGGCGAAGAGGCGGAAAGGAGAAGAAAAATGAAGTGTAATGATTCAAGAAAGATAAACTATTTATCTGAATATCCTCAGATAGTGACTGGAGACCTGCTTGAGGCAAAGAGACATGTGAACGAGTGCCGCGAGTGCAAGGAATTCCTTGAGCAGGAGAAAGCCTTTGCCTCTTTGCTCAGGCAGACAGGCATAAAGGATAAGGCGCCCGCTGAATTGAGACAGCGGATATTGATGGCAACTCCTGCAAGAAATACACGCTCAAAATTGATGTACAAACTCCTTTCCATTGCTGCAATACTTATTCTTTTTTCAGGCGGGTATATCTTAAAAATGCATAGTGATACGAAGTCCCTTATCGGGAAAATTGTTGAGGACCACATCAGTTTTCTCTCTTATTCAGGGATACAGGTAAGGTCATCAAATCCTGATGATGTAAAGAGATGGTTTGACGGCAGGGTGGACTTTGGCGTAAATATCCCGGAGTTAGCAGCAAGACTGAAAGGTGGAAGGCTCTGCCTTTTGGATAAGAAACGTCTTGCCCTTGTGTTTTATGAGCATCGAGGTTCTCAGATTTCTCTGTTTATGACGGGTGAGCTTAATCCCGAAAGATTGTTATCGGGAAAGGAGGTGGAGGTAAAGGGCAGGAAAGTGCGTATTGTGGAGCAAAAAGGCTATAACCTGCTTTTGTGGCAGGACAGGGGGCTTACATACGCCCTTGTGTCTGATTTGAGTCTTGACGAACTGAAAAAAATAATCTAAGGAGGAAGTTGAATGAAGAAGTTGGCAGCATTAACAGTTGTTTTTATTTTTGCAATGGCATCTCTTGCCTTTGCCGGAGGCTGGGATAAGGAAAAGGGGATGGATAAGATAACACTTAAAGGAAATCTGCTCTGCGTGGGATGCAGCCTGAAGAAATTAAACGGAGCCAATGCCGAGTGCAGTCTGTTTGCGCATCATGCTGTCGGATTCAAGACAGAAGACGGCACCATCTGGAATATCATAGACAATGCAAAGGGACACGACATCATAAGGGCGCATACCCTGCTTGAGAAGAATGTCCCTGCAACCGTAACAGGCTGGATCTACCCCATTGCCCATGCCATAGAGATTGATTCCATAGATGTGCATGGTGTAAGCATGGCAGATATACAGAAGACAGCGTGGGAAGAAGACCAGATGATAGCTAAAGAACTAATGGGCAGGAAGCTCGGACAGGCGCCAACGCCAGCCGGACCTTCGCACTGATGTTTGAAGTAATTGGTAAAGCCATAGAGAACCCCTCTGTTCTGTCCATACCCGTTGCATATTTGGGAGGGGTTCTCGCCTCCCTCACGCCATGTGTTTATCCCATGATACCCATTGTCCTTGGCATTATCGGCGCATCTTCCATTGATAAAAAAACAACAGGACTGACTCTCTCCGCCTCCTATGCGCTTGGAGTCTCCATTGTGTATGCTGCATTAGGCATATTTGCGTCAATGACAGGAAGTTTTTTCGGAGAGGTGGCAACGAGTCCGTGGAGTTATCTCTTGTTCGGCAACCTGTGCCTGATATTAGGTTTCTGGATGATGGAGTGGATAAACATCCCCTTGTTTTCTACAGGGAGAGCTCCCGGCAGAAGCGGACATGCAGGGGCCTTTCTTACAGGGATGCTCTCAGGTGTGGTCGCAGCGCCATGCACATCACCTGTGCTTGCGGGACTGTTGATTTACATATCCACCACAAAAGATGTGGTTCTTGGAGGGTCAATGATGCTCGCCTTTTCATTAGGTATGTCCACACTGCTCATTGCGGTTGGAGCATTTTCAGGCGGCATAAAAACATTGCTTAAACCCGGCAGATGGATGGTGTGGGTGAAAAAAGGGCTGGCTCTATTAATGTTTGGATTCGGAGAATATTTTTTGATAAAGGCGGGAGGGCTGTTGATATGAAAAAGATTTTGATTCCGGTCTTGCTTTTACTTCTAACATTACCTGTATACAGTTTTGCGCTGGATGTCAATGACAAAGCCCCTGATTTCGGCGGCGCTGCGCTTGACGGCAAGCAGGTTGCATACTCGACATTGAAGGGCAAAACGCCTGTCTATCTCATATTCTGGGCAACATGGTGACCAAATTGTAAAACAGAGATTCCCCGTGTGGTGAATCTTAATAGGAAATTCGGAGAGAAGATTAAATTCATAGGGATTAATGTGGCTATAAACGAGAAGATTGAGGGGGTACAAGATTATATAAAGTCCAACGGCATTGACTTTCCCAATATCTTTGACAGAGACAAAAAAAATAATCAAGGCATTTGGAGTCATGGGAACGCCGACACACATAATCATTGATAGAAAGGGGGTAATAAGGTATAGTAGTGCAGAATTAGCGGATGACCTGTGAAAGCACATGGAAGAACTTTTAAACTGAAATGGAGGTGAAAAAATGAATAAAAGAATGGTGATGTTTATTCTTTTTGCCGTCTTAGCTGCTGCCATCATATCATTGACGACAAAATCAGGCTACAGTCAAACAGCGAAGGCGTCAAATCCTGCTGATGCCGGATGCCTGAAGTGTCATGAGGGTATTGAGAAAATTGCTGATACTCCTGTCATGTCACAGCTTACCTGTGTGCAATGCCATAATGGTAATCCAAACGGCGCGTTAAAAGAGGATGCTCATAAAGGTCTGTATGCTAATCCTGCTGACCTCAGGGCAGTTGATAAGACATGCGGGACATGCCATGCAGAAGATGTCTCCAATTCCAAGAAGTCGCTTCACTCTACAATGGCTGGAATGATTAGCGGCACAAGATACACATGGGCAGCGCAGGACACAAAAAATTCCATCTATGCAACCTATGATGTGGAAGATAAAGACGGCAATGTGCCTGAGAAAAAGGGAGCGGTTAAATCTCTTAAACAGCTTCCGATGTATGATGCATCAAAGCCGATGAGCAAAGACAATCATCCTGCCGATGATTACCTGAGAGACCAATGTTTAAGATGCCATCTCTGGTCAAAAGGCGCACAGCAGGACGGAGACTACAGGGCATCGGGATGTGCGGCATGTCATGTGGTCTATTCCGACAATGGCAAGTACGAGGGCGGAGACAAGTCCATAGACAAGATGAAAGCGGGAAAGCCAACGATGCATCGCATTACAACAAAGATACCGGAATATCAGTGCATTCACTGTCATAATCGCGGCGGCAGGACAGGGGTGAGTTATATTGGAACTATGGAGTCGGATGAATACGGCTCTCCTTGGTCAGCAGAGGCAGGGAAAAAAGGCGGAAAGAAACTTCACGGAAAGTTCTATAACCACCTGACTGCTGATGTTCACTATCAGAAAGGCATGACCTGTATAGACTGCCATACAAAGCATGACCTTCACGGTGACGGGAATATCTACAATAAGAAACATCAGGCCGTTGAGATAAGATGCGAAGACTGTCATGGAGATGCAAAGGCTGTCAGCAATCTCAAAACTTCATCAGGGAATAAGCTTAATAATCTGAAAAAAGAAGGCGGCAAAGTAATCCTCACCTCTAAAATGGACAACAAGGAGAAAATTGTTCCACAGACAAAAGAGGTGATAGCCAAAGGTTCTTCTTTAGCTAAGTCAGCGATGGGCATTGCAAACCATATGAACAAGATGGAATGTTATGCATGTCATGCTAAATGGGCGGCACAATGTTACGGATGCCATGCCCGGCAGGATACAAAGACAAGGAGCGGAGACTGGATTAACACCAAAGCAATGGATGATCCGAGCAAAGGCGGAAATATGGAAGCAAAGAATAAAACGACCTACAAATGGAGCGAGACACGCTCATATCTGAGATGGGAAGCGCCTGTGCTTGGTATAAACCAGAAAGGCAAGGTCTCTCCGTTCATTCCCGGTTGTCAGATTGTATTCACACAAATCGGCGCTGATGGAAAGGCAACAATGCATAATAAGGTCTTTACAACATATGACGGTTTTTCAGGCATGGTACATAACCCGATACAACCGCACACAATATCAAAAGAAGCAAGAACATGCGAAGACTGTCATGCGAACAGAAAGACAATGGGTTTTGGAACAGGTATTTACAATGCAAAGGCTAACGGCATAGATATTCCGTTTGAGCTTGAGCAGATTATTGACGAAGACGGAAAACAGATTCAGGCAACGAGCCACTATGGCGCAAGGCCATTCAACAAAGAAGAAATAGACAGAATTATGAGAGTGAATGTCTGCGCTTCCTGCCATGACTTGCAAAAGGATGCAAAAATCTGGAAGAAGGTTACGGATGTGACAGGTTTCGCAAAGACAGATGCCAAGCACAGGGAAATATTGAAAAAGTTGTTTGGAAAGGGAACAGGAGTAAAAAAGTAAAAAGGAAGTAGCGTTTAGAGGAGGGGCGGTCTTTGACCGCCCCTTATTCTTAAGTTATGCTTTTGCCTGAACAGGCTCTTTTCCGAGTTTGAAATAATCCACTACAAATATCCAAACACCGACAAGGAAGCCGGCTCCGAAGATTGCCCTCAATATCCAGAACCAGAGATTGTAGGTTGCCTTAACAGCAACATAATCCAATCCCATAAGCCTTTCCATATATGTCTGCACCATTCCTGCGCCTGTGATAGTGAGAACAATAAATACCATTGATATTGTCATCCACCAAAAAGACTGAAACGCCCTTGATGAATTAAATTCCTTAACACCCCTGATTGCAGGAAGTGTTACATATATCATCGCCATGACAAGAAGGACGTATGCGCCGTAGAATGCAAGATGTCCATGCGCTGTTGTTATCTGAGTTCCATGTGTCCACTTATTGACCTGCGGCAGTGTGTGTATTACGCCCCATAGCCCTGCGCCTACGAAATTGAATATCGCATGAGCTACTGTATAATAAAGCCCTGCCTTGTTGGTTACATTTCTTGTTTCTCTTGTTGTCCTGAATGCGTCCCATACCATGATAAGCAATGGAATCGGCTCAAGCGAGCTGAATATACCGCCGACCCAGAGCCAGTAAGATGGCGTGCCAATCCAGTAATAGTGATGGCCTGTGCCGAGGATTCCTGTAAACATGACAAGACCCACTTCAACATACATCCATCTTTCAACTAATTCTCTTTTTGCTCCTACTACTTTCATGAGCATAAATCCAAGGAGCGCGCCTGCAATGATTTCCCATGCACCCTCAACCCAGAGATGCACAACCCACCACCACCAGAACTGGTCTTTTACCATGCTCTTTGCGTAGAACATCCCAGGAATATACATCAATGCAAGGAATGTAAGTCCTGCAAGCAGAGTGCCCTGTATCCCTGTTCTATTCTTTGACTTAAACACTGTCATAAAACAGTTCAGCAGGAACAAGAGAATTGATATGACAATCAGGATATCTGCCCAGCGCGGAGCCTCGATATATTCCCTGCCTTCGTTTAAAAGCCGTGTGCCGAATACAAGGGTGTTTGCCTGGGGGTATAATCCCATAATAATGTAGCCGATAACCACTGATGTTACTGCTACAACTGTTGCCCAAAACTGGAATTTTGCCAAATGTAAACTCCACAACTCTGTCTCTGATTCCTCAGAAACAACATAATATGTAGCTCCCATCATCCCAACGAGCAGCCATACAATCAGTGCATTGATATGGAGAGTCCTTATTGTGTTGAAGTTCAGGATGAAGAAGTCGGGCCAGATGAACTGGACTGCTGCAATTATGCCGACCAGCACCTGTACAAGAAATAAAAGCACGGCAAATGTATAAAAGTTCTGCGCTATTTTTTGACTTTCATGTTTTATGGTCATTTCTTCACCTCCTGCTTAAGAGTAAGCATGTAATCTGTTAAGTCATTAAGCTCTTTTTCTTTCAGGTTTCCATAAGCAGGCATTGCAGAGTTGGGCACATACGCTGACGGATTTGTGAAATGGCCTATGAGCCATGCCCTGTCTCTTTTGCTGCCGACATTAGTCNNATGTGGCAGTTGGAACAGCCTGACGACTGATAAATTTTTTGACCTTCTGTAAGCTCTTTTCCTCCAACACCTGCTGCCGTGGCAAGGATTGGTTTTGGAGGCCAGCCGTTGGTGTCGACTTTTGAAGTCCATTCGAGGAACGCTAACAGTTTGTCAGCCTCTTCAGAGCTTATTCCAAGTTTAGGCATTGATGCCTTTGGATTGACAGCCTTTGGATCCATAAGAAACTTTTTGAGATACTCCTTTGGTTTCTTCTCAGCTACCTTTGTCATGTCCGGGGCAAAATAAGAACCGTTTCCGAAAATGGTATGGCATCCGATGCAGTCATATTTGTGCCATGCCATTTTCCCAGCATTCACATCTTCTGTTATCTCAGGTGCCCTCTTGTCAAGTTTCCCCATAGTGTCAACTGTGAGGGCAACAAAGATAACAAAGAAGAAGAG
>DOHC01000191.1 GCA_003535475.1 Nitrospiraceae bacterium | reverse complement strand
GTGCCCCCTTAGCTCAGTCGGATAGAGCACAGGTTTCCTAAACCTGGGGTCGCAAGTTCGATCCTTGCAGGGGGCACTTTAATTGATGAAAAACCAACTTAAATATCTCCAAAATTTATTTTATGACATGATGAATGACTACGGCAGGGTTTTTGTCGTAATCAAACAGTCCGGACGTACTGTGATAGGGAATAGGGGTTTTACTGACGAAGAAAAAGAAAACGGGCTTGTGCTGGCCTTTAACAGCAAAAACTATAAAACCCTACAGTGGACCGAAGACGGGAGCATAGTTACAACGCTCGGATTCGGCTCTAACAATAAAGTGGAGAACTGTTTTCTGCACTCAGATGACATAATCTCTGTGTACTCTCCTGATGCGATGATAAAATTTGACAGGTGGGATATGATGGAAACTAAAGATTCTCTGTCTGAGTCTCAAAAAATCCGGAACGATAAAAAAGATGCTGTGACTAAAGGGAAGATAGTCTCGCTGGACAGTTTCAGAAAAATAAAACCCTGAGCCTTGATTTTCAGGCAGGAAGGGTATAGCATTTTATCAGTATGGCAATGAAAGTTTTAATTGTTGATGATGAAAAAGATATTGTTGAGCTTATAACGTATAATCTCAAAAAAGAAGGTTTTGTCACAGATTCGGCTCCGGATGGCGAAACAGCCCTCGCAAAGATAAAGAAAGGCAATTATGACCTTGTAATCCTTGACCTCATGCTCCCCGGGCTTCAGGGCATTGAACTCTGCAGAATTCTGAGAAATGATCCCGCAACATCTTCTCTTCCTGTTATAATGCTTACCGCAAAAGGAGAGGAAGTGGACAAGGTTGTCGGACTTGAGATGGGCGCAGACGACTACATTACAAAACCCTTCAGCCCCAGAGAACTTGTTGCAAGGGTTAATGCTGTTCTCAGGAGGGCAAAAGAAAGGCCTGCAGCAGGCCGCATAATAAAGGAAGGAGACCTTGTTATAGACAAAGATGCGTATGCCGTAACCTGCAAGGGCATCCATATTAAACTGAGCGCTACGGAATTCAGGCTTCTTCTTTATCTCGTTGAAAGAAAGGGAAGAGTCTTTAACCGCGAACAACTTCTCAATGCAGTGTGGAGCGATGAGGCATTCGTTGAGCCGAGAACAGTGGATGTGCATATAAGAAGGCTGCGCGCTCAGATAGAGGAAAATCCTTCAAGTCCCAGATGCATCAAGACTATGCGGGGCGCGGGTTATTTTTTTGACGGTAAGAAATGAAACATGTGCTATTTAGAAGGATTCTGCTTTCATATATCATTATAGTCGCTCTGCTTTTTATCCCCCTTGGAATATACCTCTCGAAAGTTATTAAGGATAATCATATTTCAAAGCTGAAAGAAAGCCTGCGAATTCAGGCCGGTTTAATTTCCGATCAGATACCACGGCATTCCAAGAACAGTCTGGATGATTTCTGTAGGCGGTATAAGAAAAAGACAGGCGCAAGGATAACGGTTATTGCAAGCGACGGCAGAGTGATTGGCGATTCTGATGAGTTGTCCGTGAAGATGGAAAACCATCTTGACAGGCCTGAGATTCAAGAAGCGGCAGTTAGCAATACCGGCAGTTCCATACATTTCAGCAGAACAGTGCAGAAAGATTTTTTCTATTTTGCCGTTTTGCTGGATAAAAAAATATTTTTAAGGCTTGCGGTCCCGCTGCATGACATGGAAAAGGCAATCTCTGATCTGAGGATACGGATAGCTATAGCATCAATTGTCGCCCTGCTTGCAGCTATTCTGACAGGTCTTTTGCAAGCCAGAAAGATTACGAAATCAGTTGAAGAGATTGCGGCTTTTTCAAGGGAAGTTACAGCAGGCGACTTCAAGACAAGATTGTTTCTTAAGGAAAAGGGAGAAATCGGAGAACTCGCAAAGAATATAAGTACCATGGCTCATGAGTTCAAGGCTCGGCTTGAGCGGAGCAATGAGGACAGGCACAGGATGGAAGAACTTTTGAAAAATATGCATGATGGCTTTATGCTTTTAGATGCTCAAGGCAAGGTGTTGATCTGCAATTCTGCTGCAAAAAAAGTTTTAGGGGTTGAGCGCGATATAGAGGGAAGGCCTCTGCTGGAGGTAATAAGGAATGTCGGTTTAACCGATATCATGAGAAAGGTTACGGATAAGGAAGAATCTGTTGTGCAGGAGATTGAGATTGCGCATCCAAAAGAACTTTATCTCATGGCAACAGCAGTTCCGTTTTATTATCCGCCAAGCAGCGAGAATGTGTCAGGCATTATGCTGTCATTTCATGACGTTACAAGGCTGAAGCAGCTTGAGGATATGAGAAAGGATTTTGTGGCAAACGTATCCCATGAAATAAAAACCCCCATTACCGCAATAAAGGGATTTGCCGAGACATTACTTGGAGGCGCAATTGATGATAAGGAGAACGCCTCGAGGTTTTTACAGACAATTAAAAATCACAGCGAACGCCTGAATTCGCTCGTTGAAGACCTGCTTACGCTTTCAAGGATAGAGCTCGGCGATATAAAGATAGAAAAAACAGCAGTCAGTGTTGGTGATATTATTGATACAGTTTTTACTACCTTGCGGAACAAAGCCGGGATGAAGGGCATTTATCTGAGAAGAGAGATACCTGAAGATCTCGGCGAGATAAAAGCGGACAGAAATCGTCTGGTACAGATACTTCTTAATCTTGTGGATAACGGCATAAAGTTTACGGATACGGGAGGAGTGACTGTAAGAGTTAGGAGTTTGGAGTTAGGAGTTAGGAGTGAAAAAGATTTAATCCCCGAACTTAAAACTCAAAACTCAAAACT
>DOHC01000227.1 GCA_003535475.1 Nitrospiraceae bacterium | reverse complement strand
TTTTAAAATTGAAATAGAATCTTGGACATTTTGATTTTTCCGAAAACTTCCATGCCTTTTCACTTATGCCTACGAATGCAAGCCCCGGCGGAAGCATCACACCCTTCTGCGAGCCGCCTATCATTACATCTATCCCCCATTCGTCCATCCTGAGGTCATGGGCCACAATCGCTGATATGGCGTCAACAATGAGGATAGTGTTTTCATATTTTCTTACGACTTTGGCAAGCGCCTCTATATCATGATAAACACCTGTCGATGTTTCTGATGCCTGTACAAACACTCCTTTGATAGACGGGTCATCCTTTAATTTTGCCTCAATAGTATCAGGTTTTATTGCATATCCCCATTCAACAATAATCTCTTCTGCCTGAAGCCCGTATGCCTTGCATATCTTTGTCCATCTCTCGCCGAATTTACCGCCGTTTACAGTAATAACTTTATCGCCGGAGCTGAAAAAATTGTTAACAGCGCCTACCATGCCGCCGGTTCCTGTGGAGCATAGGATAAGCACATCATTTTTTGTCTGGTAAAGCCACTTCAGGCCATTTTTTGCAGCATCAAGCACAGGAAGAAAATCAGGCGAGCGGTGATGAATAATCGGCATTGCCATGGCAAGAAGAGCCTCTGAAGGCACAGGGGTAGGGCCCGGCGCTAACAGGTAACGTTTTAACATGAAAAACCTCCTTAAGTTTAAGTGGAAGAATAGTTTAAACTTTAAGTATTATCAGAGTCAAGGATAACGCCGAAACAGAAATCTGACCGCTGTCAGATGTTATACTAAGAAGTTCATAAGTAAGATTACATTCTTGTCATTCCCCGACTCGATCGGGGAATCCAGAAAGGGCTGGATGCCTGCTTACGACCTGCGGGCATGACGAATAAGGTCATTGCGTGTATGCTTACTAATGAACTGATTAGTAATTAATAAAAACAATCAGGAGGGTTTATGGAGTGCATATTCTGCGAGATTATAAATAAGAGAATACCCGCAAAAATAATTTACGAGGATGAGTATGCCGTAGCCTTTGAGGACATAAATCCACAGGCGCCTGTGCATGCCTTAGTCATACCGAAAAAACACATCTCAACAAACCTTGATATTAAGAAGGAAGATAACGGACTATTAGGCCATCTGTTTCAGGTTGCAAATAAGATTGCAGGAGAAAAAGGCATTGCTGAAAGAGGATTCAGGCTTGTCATGAACTGCAATCCTGAATCAGGCCAGACCGTATTTCATATCCACCTTCATATTCTCGGCGGAAGGCACATGCACTGGCCTCCGGGGTAACTAAGAGAAAATTCTTCATTAGCAAGCGAGGACAAGCCCTTTTTGATTAGCCAATAAAAAATCCTTACGGCTTGTAATACTTCTTTTTCTTCTTCAGATATTCCTGCTCAACTTTGCCTTCAGGATAATCATGGGGATATTTGTATCCTGTCCCATGCCCGAGTTTCTTTGCGCCGGAATAATTACTGCCTTTTAAATGGTCGGGGACTTCCATTGTCTCTTCCTCTGCGATGTCTTTCATCGCCTCCTCTATTGCCATGTAAGCGGAATTGCTTTTAGGCGCATTGGCGATGTAGATAACCGCCTCTGCCAAGGGGATGCGCGCCTCAGGCATTCCCACAAACTCAACTGCCTTTAATGCCGATATGGCAAGAACCAATGCCATCGGATCTTTAAGCCCCACATCTTCTGCTGCGCAAATGACTATGCGCCTTGCTATAAAGCGCGGGTCTTCGCCTGCATACAGCATCTTTGCAAGGTAATATATCGCCGCATCAGGGTCAGAGCCTCTCATGCTCTTTATGAATGCGGATATTGTGCCATAGTGCTGATCACCTTTTTTGTCATACACTATCGCCTTTTTCTGAATGGATTCCTCTGCAATCTCTTTTGTGATTGTTATCTTTCCGTTTTCGCCGGGCTGTGTTGTCAGGGCAGCTATCTCAAGCGCAGAGAGCGCCTTTCTTGCATCTCCGTCCGCCATCTTTGCGATATGCTCAAGGCTTCCTTTCTCAGGAGAGATGTTTAAATTCCCAACGCCTCTTTCCTTATCTGTTAATGCACGGTTCAGGATTTTAAGAATATCTTCGGTCAAAAGGGGCTTCAGCTCAAACACCTGGCTCCTTGAAAGAAGGGCAGAGTTCACATAGAAGAAAGGGTTTTCCACTGTTGCCGCTATGAGCGTGATATTCCCTTCTTCCACATCAGGCAGAAGCGCATCCTGCTGGAGCTTGTTGAATCTGTGAATCTCATCAAGAAAAAGTATGGTCCTTGTGCCTGCCTTTTTTTCATCTCTTGCTTTTTTGATAACCCGTCTCAGTTCATCAAGCCCGACTGTCGCTGCATTCAGCCACTCAAAGCGGGCGTTTGTCTTATTGGCGATAACCTGCGCCAGAGCTGTCTTGCCTGTGCCCGGCGGGCCGTNNGGTGATTCTGTCAGCCTCTATAGCTCTTCTCAGGAGTTTTCCCTTTCCGAGGATATGCTCCTGCCCTGCATACTCATCCAGTATCTTCGGAGCCATTCTGTATGCAAGAGGGTCTTTTATATTTTCATGTTTATTAAAGAGGCTCATAGGTCTAATTACTTAATAATACAGACATTGCGAGAAAATTTATTTAACCCTTGCTGATTTTTTTAATGCTCTCCACTGTTGCCTTCAGCATCTCTTTCGGCTATGCTTGCACACAGGACAGTATAGCTCCCCCAGATCCAGGAGGCAGACATGCCCTCATTCAGGACAGCACAGGCACTTGTCTGCTGGTTCTTGGCATACAGGACACAGTTCCATTTGTTTAATTATATCATTTAACTATCAGACAGGATATGGCGACTATTGCTCATTCTCGTCCCGATAATCCGCCTTAGGCGAAGTGGCGGCCGCGCTTTTCTGAAACACAAACAAATGCTCGTGCATGATGAGGATGAAGTTGTAGAGTTTTGATTTTTTGACCCAGAAGCCTGTTGCCTTGCAGTTGTGCTGGACTTTGATGATGTCCTCCCTCAGTGCAAACCCTGCCTTTAGAAACCGTTCCATGACTTTAAATCTTATTATTACATAGCGTCTCTTTAAATACTATTTGTAACAATTCTATACTTTCTCAAATGCCAAAAAAGCAAGAAGACCATCGCTGTATTCAATTAGGGCAAAACATAAAAAAACTCAGGGAGAGAAACGCTTGGACTCAGGAAGAATTGGCTGAGTGTTCTAATTTGCATATCTCTTACATAGGACAGATTGAACGCGGCCTTCGTTATCCATCCTTGAAGGTGGTTTTTAAGATTGCAGATTCATTAGAAGTAAAGATAACTGAACTATTTAAAGGGATAAATGCCGAAAAAAACAAATAACAAACCAAAATCTAAGGCGAAAAGTAGCAAGAAGGCTAAACCCTATATTTTCCCAGAGAATTCGCTCAATTTCTACATTTCTGAAGAAACAGCCTCTTATGGTATTGATGGTAAGAAATATTTCACTCTCTACTATGACAATCCTGAACTCTCAGTAAGGCTTCTAAAAGGCAATTGCATTGAAATCCTTAATAGGGCAAGGGAAAACAGCGTTGACATGATCTTTGCCGATCCTCCTTATTTCCTCTCAAATGGTGGCATTACATGCCATGCAGGGAAAATGGTCTCCGTCAACAAGGGGAAATGGGATAAATCAAAAGGAGCAGAGGAAAATCATAAGTTTACTCTTGATTGGCTAAAAGCTTGCCAGAGGGTTTTAAAACCAAACGGAACCATTTGGGTTTCAGGAACTACCCACATTATTTATTCAGTCGGTTTTGCCATGCAGGAGCTTGGTTACAAAATTCTTAATGATATAATCTGGTATAAACGCAACGCCCCGCCTAATCTGTCATGCAGATATTTCACTCACTCAACAGAGATAGTTTTGTGGGCTGCAAAGAACGCAAAGAGCAAGCATTACTTTGATTATAAGCTGATGAAGAAAACGAATAATGGCAAGCAAATGCGTAATGTCTGGGAGCTATCCGCGCCGCAAGCCGAGGAAAAGAAGTTTGGTAAGCATCCTACACAAAAGCCTGTCGAACTTTTAAAGAGAATTATTTCTGCTTCTACAAAAGAGGGCGACTTGGTGCTTGATCCTTTCTGTGGCAGTTCAACAACAGGAGTAGCGGCAGTTCTGCTTAATAGGAAATATGTGGGGATTGATCTGGAGGATGAGTATCTGCATCTTTCAAAAAAGCGATTGGAAGAAGCAATTATGAATAAAACAGCCACAATGCCAGCTTTAAAAAAGGTCGCAAGCAGATGAAATATTCTTCGATATTCAAAAATAAAATCGGATGTAATAACGAAAAAGAAGTTTTTGCTTACCTCATAAACAATCTGAATGATTCTATAAGATATTGGGATTATTTTGTAAATTGGAAGAAGGTTATCGGCAATACTAAAGATTTAGAAGTGGACTTGAATATCCTTAATTATTTAATCGGTAAAGAAAATATTGAAAAAGAGTTTGGCTATCTCTTAAAAAAGCATCCACAGATTGTGAGATTAATTCCTGTCCTTCTTGCATGTAGAGAGAATAAGTTTTAAATCCTTACAGATCTTTCTGAGGGGAATCTTAAGTATGAAGATTTTTCATTTGAGGAAAATAAAAATCTTTCTGATAGCGAGATTTCAAGAGCCATCCGTTTTGCTCAAAAAAGTGGTTTGTTAAAAATATTTAAAGATAAAACAGTTAAGAATGTTGTTGATTACACAATTGGGATTGAGGTTGGCCTTGATAGTAATGGAAGGAAAAACCGAGGCGGAACGGCTATGGAAAAAGTTACAGAAAATTTTGTAAATGAAATCTGTAACAGCCACGGTTTTAACTATATTAAGGAGGCTACAGCAGAAAAAGTTTTAGAACAATGGCGCATAAAACTCAGAGTTGACAAATCAAGCAGACGATTCGATTTTGCTGTATATAATGGCAAGCGTCTTTATCTCATAGAAACGAACTACTATGGCGGTGGTGGTTCAAAACTTAAATCTACTGCGGGGGAATACAAGGCTCTTTATGATTTTATTTCTAAAGATGGGCACAAGTTCATTTGGATTACGGATGGTTTAGGCTGGGAATCTACCAGCAGACCATTAGAGGAAACCTTCAATCACATAGAATATCTTCTCAATTTAAAAATGCTGACTAACGGATTGCTGGAAGATATTATTGTGAATAATCTGTAAACTCTATCCACCCCAAAATTACCAGCCTGCTCTCCTCGGTGAATCGCCTCAAATAGTCCTTGCTTTTTGGCCTAAATTCAGGGCAAACTTTTAGAGGTGTAAAGGAGGCAACTTTAAAATTGAATGTCGATACTATTACCCTAATTTATAATTACAGATTATGACGCCCTTCATAGAGAAATTAATCGAACTTGCCTTAAAAAACTGGCGAACCCCAAAAGGCTTTGTACTGTTTATTGCTCTGGTGTTGTTAGCTCTTTCGGGGCTTCTCTACAAATATGATATTTTGTATATCTTTGACATTACGACTGTTGAGAGCACTAACAAGATAACGTTTTATGAACTTGTCATTTTATTTTTAGGGGTATCCCTTTCAAGTTTATTCTGGTTAATTCAAGCAACCGTGCCTAAAAATAAAAAAGACACTGTTGGAATAGCGATTGCAATAGTGACAGAAAATGAAAATGAGAAAATAAAACTTAAAAATGATTTTGTAAGTAACTTGCAAGAAAAGCTAATGGCAGAAAATATGCAAAACACATTCAAAATAATCGAGTATCCAGAAGTTTTTGCCTCAGAAGTAAATCAATCTAATGTAACAAAGTATATGAAAAAATCGCGGGCACATTTCTTTGTATACGGTTCTCTTAAAAAGAGATATTACGAGGGGAAAGAACAATACTTTTTCCATTTAAACATGGGTGTGAGGCATGGTCCAATACCAGTGACTATAAGCAAAACATTCTCAGAAGAAATGAATCAGGTTTCTCCACGACGTGTACGGTTTTATGTGGAAAACGAATTTGAGGGTTTTGAAATAACTTCAAATTGGGCTGCGTTAGCTATCGAATATATAATTGGTGTTGCTGCATTTTTGACTGGAGATTTTAAATTTTCTTCCGACTTGCACTACAAGCTTTTTAAAGAAATAGAAAAAATAAAAACGAATCTTCCTGCAATAAAAACGTTAAAAGAAAAAAATAAAATGAGACTGACGGGAAGTTTATTTCAACTTCAAAAGATCAAATATTATCTGTTCAGAAGGAATGGTAAAAAAGAGCTGCTCGATGAAGTGTCTGAAATACTAGAGAAAATAAAGTCTATCGAACCCAGAAATTATGCAGCTAGTATTTCGAGGGCAATACTGCACTTTTTAAGAGATAGAGATACTAATGCCGCTTTGAAGGAGTTAAAAAGGGCACAGTATAAGGCTAATGACACTTGGAGATACAGCGAAGCTTTTTTATATGCTTATAGAGGTGATATGGACAAAGCAACAAAATCTTACAAAAAAGCATTCCATGGATTTATAGAACCACATGTGCCAGAAGAGTCTGAGGAGTTTATACATGACATACTAAAATTAGAACCTGAAAAATATCAACTCTGGTTCTGTTTAGGTTTAATAAATTTCTTTGCAAAAGAAGATATGCATCTTGCAACGGAAGATTTCAACAGATTTTTAGCATCTGGTAATGAAAATGAATTAGTCGAGCAAAGGAGATTAGCCAAAGAATATTTAAAACAAATTAAACTTTGAAGCCCTCCTCTCTCCCTCAAAAATCCGCCCGCAGTTGCAAATTCTGAGAGACAAGGGAATTCTGGAGTTTAAAGGGAAGGGGAGATATTGTTTCAGATAGCGCAGAAGTTACAGCTTATTAAATTCCTCAACGGTAAGTCCTGCATGGTTTATCAGTTTGCGAAGAAGGCCGGGCCAAGTTCACCATGAAGAGGAATTGATAGCGTCCACTGATAACCCGATTTTGTCATCATTACATGGGAACCTTTTTGACGGGCAACTGTCCAGCCAGACCTTTTGAATTTCTGCACTGCATTGGCTCCAGAACAGAGCTTCAGTGATTTGCTCATTAGACAGCAACTTCTACAAGGCGAGCGAGGTCGAAGGGTTGTTTGGATTCCATTGCTTCAATCCAGCCCTCAATGGCTTCTTTGATATTGGTCAAAGCTTCTTCGTAGGTTTTGCCCTGCGAAAGGCAGCCGGGAAGCGCAGGGACTTCTGCCACATAATAACCTGCTTCATCCTGTTCAATCTTTATATGCAGTTTCATAGTACCTCCCATTTGATAGTTAATCAATTATACCAAAAAATAAACTGAATGTGCTGTCCCCAAATCCGCCGCGCGATAGCAATCAATCGCAGCTCGCCACGGTGCGTCACTCCGTGAAAGAACGAAAGCGATGGCTTGATTCAGGTATAATAAGCCGGACAAGATATGAAAAAGCCATTGCAGAGTAAAACAAAAATCGCACCATATATTACACCTCAGGGGCAAAAGCGTTTAAGCGAGGAGCTGTCATATCTGTGGAAGGTTAAGCGCCCACAGGTTACCCGGGCTGTTGCTGAAGCTGCTGCCATGGGGGATCGTTCTGAGAATGCAGAGTATATTTATGGTAAAAAACAGTTAAGGCAGATTGATTCCCGTATCCGTTTTCTTGCAAAGAGATTGAGCGAGTTGATTGTAGTGGACAG
>DOHC01000149.1 GCA_003535475.1 Nitrospiraceae bacterium | reverse complement strand
ATAGACACTTAGAATTGCATCTCCTTTTCTGCTCTCCCAAGTGTTGCACTTCATTATTGAACTGGCTAATCCTTTCTATCAGCGCGCTTTTGTCTTTCCCTGAAAAAGAGTCTAATTCCATCTACGCCCTTTTTCCTCCGTCCTGCTGTCTAATGGCAAGACTTATGATACAGAAAAATGAATAAACTTGCTCCGAAAATGTCATTCCGCACTTGTCTACAACTCATAGAGATGCGGAATCCAGTACCTTTTGTTCTGGATACTCCGGTCAAGCCGGAGNNAGTATGACAGAATTAGAGGTCATTCTCTGACTTGCAAAGTCCGTCATTCCCCGACTTGATCGGAGAATCCAGAAGGTTTGTTGTTTATACAACTTCAACTTTTTTACGAATGAGCCATAAATTTTCACTAATGATTTACTGCAGAATTTCATTGGTCGCTTTCAGCCTGTGCGCAAGTTCCTTTAAAAATGAAATCGCTATCTTCGGTTCTTCCCTGAGTAACGTTTCAAAGTTCTCAGGGGTTATAACGGCAAGCGAGGTGCTGTCGTCTTCTGCCTGTGCGCTTGTTGTCCTCGGAGTCCCGATTAAAAATGCCATCTCTCCGAAGTGCTCGCCCTTCTGCATAATTCTCAGCGTCTGATCTTTTTTAATCAGCCTCACACTGCCGGAGAGGATATAAAACATTTCACCGCCTTTTTCTCCTTCATCAAATATAACCTCTCCTGCCTTATAATCCCGCCCGAACTTTCTTTTAAGCTTTTGTGTCCTCCTGTCAGTATGTGTTTCATAAAACAATCCGCGCAGCATCAGAACGTCTTTTCTCCTTAGATTGGCGATTAGTTCTGTTCCGAAGAGAAGCACGCTGAATGAGTAATATATCCATATAATGATGATAAACAGCGCCTTTAATGAGCCAAAGGTAATGCCGTACTGTGGATTGTACGAAAGGAAAAGACCGAATACCGGCCTGATTATCCCCCACAATAATGTGGTAAGCGCCGAGCCTGCACATATATAGGAGAATGGAACCCTTACGGGTATGAAAACAAGGTAAAATACCGATATTACGGCAGCAGTAAGGAAATAGGATGCAATATCATAAAGAAGCGTGCTGCCGTCAAGAACAAGAAATTTCTTAAACGCCATATTTGAGAAACTGACAGCGACAAAAAGAGACAATGTAAGCAGTATTACGCTGAGGTCCAGTATATTAGTCTTCAAAAAAGACGGCCTCTCCTCCACCTTGAAGATATTATAAAAGGCAGTTCTCAGCGTCCCCATTAATGGCATCGATGCCCAGAGAAGCACTCCTATGCTCACAACTCCCCACATCCCTTTATGCCTTGCCAGCGTGTAAACCTCCTTAAGTATGGTGTCGCTGTAATAAGGAATAAACTGGCTAATGAGCATGGTAATCCTCTGCATAATAGCCTTGGAGGATGTTATGAAAAAACTGAGAGCAAAAAACAGCAAGAGCAGCAGCGGAATCAAAGCGAAAAGCGAGTAATAAGCAAGCGAGGCAGCCGCAGAAGAATTATCGTTTTTAATAAAAGATTTAACTGACTGCCACAGAACAGTAAATGCTGTGCTGATTCTATCCTTAATCACGGAAAACATTTTTATCCATCCAGAATTTTCTCTCATCAGATATTATCTTACACAATCATGTTTACAAAAAACATCATTATGAAAATGAAACACACATGCCGACAAGTCGGCACAAGGGGCGATGAAAATGTCATTCCCCAACCCCCTTGTCATTCCCCGATTTAATCGGGGAATCCAGGAAAACATGGATTCCCGCTTAATGACTGCGGGAATGACGGAAAAAGGGTATTTTCAGATGAAATTGCTCACAAGAGGGGGGACGGAATAGATGAGAGCTGTAGAGATAAAGCCGGGCATATACTGGGTTGGGGCAATAGACTGGGCTGTAAGGGATTTTCACGGGTATGTAACGCCCCGCGGCACAACCTATAATAATTACCTGATAATGGATGATGAAATAACGCTTCTGGATACGGTTAAATATGATTTTGCAGATATCACTATTAAAAACATAAGATCGGTTGTCGAGCCTTCAAGGATAAAGAACATAATTATCAATCACATTGAAAATGACCATGCAACAAGTATTGACAGGATAATGGAGTTAACTCCAAATGCTGCAATCTATATAACAGAGAGGGGCAAGAAAGGACTTGAGAAGTTTTTTGACATATCGAAATGGAATATCAGGGTTGTTAAGACAGGAGATACCCTGAACATAGGCAAAAGAACCCTGCTTTTCCTCGAAACCCCGATGCTCCACTGGCCTGATTCTATGATGACTTATGTGAAGGAGGCAAGACTTCTCATCTCACAGGATGCATTCGGACAGCACATAGCCTCAACAACAAGGTTTGACGATGAGTTTGTCACCTGCGAGTCTATGTCAGAGCTTGAGGATGCAGTCATTGATTATTATGCAAATATCCTCATGCTTTTCGGACAGCTCATCAAGGCAAAGATTTCCGAGATACAGAAACTCGGGCTTAAGATAGACATGATTGCTCCTGACCACGGTGTTATCTGGCGTAAACAGCCCGAGAGAGTTATTCAGATGTATCAGGATATGGCGGATGGAAAGGCGTCTCTCAGGGTTGCAATAATATATGATACGATGTGGCACAGTACAGAGCGAATGACAGTGCCGGTAATGCAGGGAATTAAAGATGAAGGTGTTGACTGCAAGGTGATTAAACTGAGGGCAACACCAATGAGCGCAGCGATTAAGGAGTTCTGGAAGTCAAGAGGGACACTCATCGGAACCCCTACATTAAACAATATTATGTTCCCGTCCGTGGCAGAGTTTCTTTCACACTTGCGGGGTCTGAGGCCTAAAAACAGGATCGTCGGCGCATTCGGAAGTTACGGCTGGGGCGGAGGCGCAGTAAAAGAGGTTTATGAGGAATTCAAAAAGATGGGGCTTGAGACAGTTGAACCGGGCATGCAGGTTATTTATAAACCGTCTTCGGGAGATGAGGAACTGTGTTATGAATTCGGAAGAAATTTTGCAAGGAATGTAAAAGAATATCATAAGAAATTTGAGTGAGGAGGAGATATGTCTGTCTGGAAATGCACGGTATGCGGTTACGAATACGATGAGGCAGTAGAGGGTACTCCGTTTGAACAGCTTCCGGATGACTGGAAATGTCCTGTGTGCAATGCGCCCAAGGACGCCTTTGAAAAAATAAGATAGGAGGTTTTATGTCAAATACGGAAAAAAATCTTAAGGAAGCATTTGCAGGAGAGTCTCAGGCAAACAGAAAATATCTCGCGTTTGCTAAAAAGGCTGAAGATGAGGGTTTTACGCAGATAGCAAGGCTGTTCAGGGCTGCTGCAGAGGCAGAGACAGTCCATGCTCACAATCACCTGAGAGAACTTGGCGGAATTAAGAGCACAAAGGAGAACCTTGAAGAAGCGATTAATGGAGAGTCCTATGAGTTTCAGAAAATGTATCCTCAGATGATCAAGGATGCCGAGGCTGAAGGAATAAAGGGCGCATTGAGAAGCTTTAAATTTGCCAATGAGGTTGAAAAGATACATGCAGAATTTTATAAGAAGGCATTAGAGAATATCGGGAAAAATCCGGAGGTTGATTATTATGTATGCCAGGTCTGCGGAAATACAGTTGAGAATGAGCCTCCGGATGAATGTCCTGTATGCGGCGCAAAAAAGAAAATGTTTAAAAAGGTGGAATAAGAGGGAGAATGTCATGAAAAACCTCAGAATGTATTTTATTCTCACATCCTCATTTATGTATTTGATTTTCTCGGCAATTGCCGGCGCCGATCAAAAGGAATCGGCAATTGTTGACGAATCTAAGCTAAGTTCCCAGACCAAGGCATGTATCGAATGCCACAAAATGTATACTCCCGGTATTGTGGAAGACTGGCTTTCAAGCAGGCATTCAAAGGTTACTCCTTCAGACGCATTAAAAAAACCCGCGCTTGAACGCAGAATATCCACAGACAAACTTTCATCTGATTTATCAGGGCATGTTGTCGGATGTTATGAATGCCACAGCCGGAACCCTGAAAAACATAAAGATAATTTTGAGCATATGGGTTACAGGATAAATGTTGTTGTCACCCCGAATGACTGCAGTGCCTGCCATCCCGCAGAAGCCAAGCAGTATTCAGGAAGCAAGAAGGCTCATGCGATAAAAAATCTTAAAAACAATCCTGTTTATCATACGCTTGTAACCACAGTTACAGGGGTAAAGAAGATAGAGAAGGGTAAAATCATACCTGAAAAGCCCTCTGATGAGACGCTCAACGAGACGTGCTTCGGATGCCACGGCACAAAGATAGAGGTAAAGGGAATGAAGAATGTCTCAACGCAGATGGGCGATGTCAGCGTGCCTGTGCTTACGAACTGGCCCAATCAGGGAGTGGGAAGGGAAAATCCTGACGGAAGCCTCGGAGCATGCACTGCGTGTCATCCAAGGCATGGTTTTTCCATAGAGGTTGCGAGGAAACCATACACATGCGCCCAGTGCCACCTTGAGCCTGATGTGCCTGCATGGAATGTGTATAAAGAGAGCAAGCACGGAAATATCTTTTTCTCAAAAAATCATGAGTGGAATTTTAATGCAGTGCCGTGGACTGTTGGGAAGGATTTCAAGGCGCCGACCTGCGCAACATGCCACAACAGCCTTGTTGTATCTCCTGACGGCAGTGTGATTGCAGAAAGGACGCATGATTTCGGTTCAAGGCTCTGGGTCAGGCTCTTCGGCCTTATTTACAGCCATCCACAGCCGAAATCAGGAAACACAACGATAATTAAAAATAAAGAGGGGCTGCCATTGCCGACGTCATTCACAGGCGAGTTTGCATCAGAATACCTTATTGACAAAGCAGAGCAGAAAAAAAGATTGAATTCCATGAAGACACTATGCAACAGCTGCCACAGCACTGACTGGATTGACGGCCATTTCGCAAAACTCGACAGCACCATCAAAGAAACAAATGAGATGACGCTCGCGGCAACAAAGCTGATGCTTGAGGCATGGGAAAAAGGCATAGAGGACAAGGCAAATCCTTTTGACGAGGCCATAGAGCAGCTGTGGATAAAGCAGTGGCTTTTCTATTCAAGCTCTATACGCTATGCTTCTGCAATGACAGGCGCGTATGATTACACTGCCTTTAAATACGGCTGGTGGGAGCTGACCAATAATCTCAATATGATGAGGGACATGATAGATATTAAAGGGCAGGTTAAGAAGAAGGCAGGAACTAAGAGCATAAAAAAGAAGAAATGAAATGTTATTTTGAAGAACGAAATAATAAAACTTTTATCCGATAAAAAATACGATGCGTTGATGAAGCTGCCGCTTAGTAATGGCAGGCTTCTCAGCAGCCTCATCTCACTTACCTATGACAGAAAAAGCATTATCAGCTGCCGCGCCATAGAGGCTTTCGGCATACTGTCCAATGAGATAGCAAAGACAAAACCTGAAATTGTTAGGAATGCTGTCGGACGCCTGCTCTGGATGATAAGGGAAGAGTCAGGAGGAATCGGCTGGAGTTCTCCTGAGATGCTCGGTGAGATTGTGAGGAACAACCCTGATTCTTTCTCTGATATAGCTCCAANNTTGGAGCTATATCAGAGAAAGAATCGGGGAGAGGAGGCCTGAAATGGTAAGAGATGTTGTCCTTCGTGTCATCCCATATCTTCAGAGTTCTGACAGCACGAAAAGAAGAATTGCAGCATGGACGCTCGGCATCCTTTGCGTGGAAAAGGCTGAGGCCAGGCTTAAGGAACTGATAAACGACAGCAGCGAGATTATAATATATGATAAGAGCGATCTCCATGCAAAAACGGTCGGGGAGATTGCAATGGAATCCCTCGCAAGAATAACAAACATCTGAAGCCTCCCTGTATAAAATTACCGCAACAGATGCTATCATAAGTCCATGATAGAGATAGACGGAAGTCTCGGAGAAGGCGGCGGACAGATACTCAGGACAGCGCTGAGCCTTTCAAGCCTTTTTAAAAAGCCATTCAGGATATTCAATATAAGGAAAGGAAGAAAGAAGCCCGGGCTTATGCCACAGCATCTGACATCTGTGAGGGCAGCACAACTTATCTCAGGTGCAGAGGTGATAGGTGCTGAGATTGGCTCATCAGAACTGACTTTCAGGCCAAAAGGTATAAAAGGCGGAGATTTTTTCTTTGACACAGGCACTGCAGGCTCAACCTCATTGGTCCTCCAGACAATCATCCCCGCTCTTATCTTCTCCAGAGAAAAGACCACGGTAATATTAAAAGGCGGCACACATGTGCCTTTCAGTCCATCTTTTGACTATATTGCTGAGGTCTTTGTGCCAACATTAAAGAAGTTAGGGATAGAGGTTGGAATAACGATAGAGTCTTATGGGTTTTATCCAAAAGGCGGCGGCAAAATCACAGCAGAGATATTCCCTGCGAAAAACCTCAAACCCCTGAGGATTATTGAAAGGGGAAAGGTCATAAATATAAGGGGATACTCAAGTGTAGGTAATCTTCCCCTATCAATAGCTGAAAGACAGAAAGATGCTGCAATAGAAAAGATATGCCATGAGGTTAAGGATTTAAAACACCTGCCGGCTATAGAGACAATAAATATCTCTACACATGGTCAGGGGACATTTATATATCTTCACGCAGAGTCAGAGAATGCCCATGCAGGGTTTACAGCCCTCGGTGAGAGAGGGAAAAGGGCAGAAGTCGTGGGAAAGGAGGCAGCATCCCAGTTTGTAGAATACTATTCCACAAATGCAGCACTTGAGAGTCATCTGCCTGACCAGATAGTTTTATACCTCTCAATGGCAGGAGAGGAATCAATATTTACAACATCATGTATTACACAGCATCTGATGACGAATCTGGAGATTATAGGGCAGTTCCATAAATTTTCTTATTCGGTTAAGGGAGCAATCGGTGAGACTGGGGCTGTGAAAATAAAGAGCGGATTGGTTTAGGAGGCAGTCTGGATATAAGGACAATATGCCCTTTCGTGGCAGTTTCTGCAAGTCTGTTCATTCAGCGGAAATGCAGTAAAATCTCCTTTTCTTAAATCCGAGACTGTCTTTTCAAGATACTTGAGGCATATCTTTATGTAATCATCCATTGTGTTGCTGTCTTTTTTCCCGGGCACCCATGTGATTTTAGTGTCTTTGACAGAGTATATGCCTGCGCGGTTTACTTTGAATCCGAGGGATTTCATCAATGCAGCATAAAGGAACAGCTGAAGGCTTGCGCCTTTATTCACAATCTCTGTCCTGCTGAGCTGTGCTGCGCCTGTCTTGTAGTCAATAATCTCAACCTCATTAGTATTTTCTTCTGAACTTTTAACTTCTAACTTTTCACTTTTCACTTTCCTATCTATTCTGTCTATTTTCCCTTTGAGCTTTATATTTTTTATGACCTCTCCTTCAACAGGCGCTTCAGCCTTCATAAACGAATATCCCTCTGCTCTGAGTTCGCTTTCAAGCTCATAGATTTCAGGAAGGATGGAAAGGAATGAATCTCTTATAAAATTATTCCAGTAGTTTTCCAGAGGCTTTTCAGCAAGCAGTTTTGCGAGGAGTTTTTCTGTCTCT
>DOHC01000188.1 GCA_003535475.1 Nitrospiraceae bacterium | reverse complement strand
GCTGATTGTCTCAGGCATTAACAAAGGCGGGAATATCGGTGATGATATTACCTACTCAGGCACGGTCTCAGCAGCAATAGAAGGCACGATAATGGGAATACCCTCATTTGCAGTCTCGGTTGTTGGTGAAAAAAAATTCCATTTTGATACGGCGGCTTACTATTCCACTGAAATCGCAAAGTATGTGCTTGAGAAATCGCTTCCTTACGATACCCTTCTTAATGTCAATCTGCCGAATGTTAAAAAAGAAAACATTCACGGGGTAAAATTCACAAGGCAGGGGAAGCGCATATATGACAATGCTGTACAGGAGACATATGACCCGAAGGGAGAGAAGCATTTCTGGATAGGCGGAGGCACGCCTTACTGGGAGCACGGAGAGGACACAGATATTAATGCTGTCCAAAAAGGCTATGTCTCCATAACACCCATACACCTTGATCTGACGAATCATAGCGCGTTGGAGTTTTTGAAGAAAACATTGTTCCCGGCACACAAGCAAGCATGAAAAAATACGATGTCATAATAGTCGGCGCAGGCCCGGCAGGTATTTTCTCTGCACTTGAACTTGTCAATAAAAAGAAGAATGCAAAGATACTCATTGTAGAAAAGGGCAGGGATATAGACCAGAGAAAATGCCCAATGATGATAAAAGATGTATCCTGTAAGGCATGCCCTGAGTGTGCTCTTCTCAGTGGATGGGGCGGGGCAGGCGCATTCAGCGACGGAAAACTGAATCTCTCGCCTGATGTCGGCGGATTTCTTCTAAGATATACAGACAACGATACGCTTAAGTCGTTGATAAACTATGCCGACAGCATCTACATTAAATACGGCGCCCCTAAAAAGGCTTACGGAGGAAGCAAAGAGGAAATTCAGAAGATAGAGAGGCTTGCATCCAAAAACGATATTGTATTCATACCTTCAAGGATAAGGCATATAGGCACGGACAGGTGCAGAGGTTTGCTTAAGAGGATTAAAAAGGCGTTGAACGGCAAGGTTGAAACGTTATTCGGTGCGGATGCTGAAAGTGTTCTTGTAGAAAAGGGAAGGGCTGTTGGAATCAGACTCGAAAACGGAGATAAAATCTATTCTGATTATGTGATACTGGCTCCCGGCAGAGAAGGTTCAAGGTGGCTTGAAAAGGAATCAAGGCGTCTTCATCTTACCCTGCTTCAGAACCCTGTTGACATAGGAGTAAGGCTTGAAATCCCTGCCTCTGTTTTTGAACATCTTACCAGCATTACATACGAGCCGAAATTAATCTTCCATTCAAAAAAATTTGACGATAAGGTAAGAACCTTCTGCGTTAACCCTTACGGCGAGGTCGTAAAAGAATATCTGAAAGGCATCTGGACAGTGAACGGGCACAGCTATGCTGACAGAAAAACCGGCAACACAAATTTTGCCCTCCTTGTAAGTACAGTATTTACAGAGCCGTTTGATGAGCCCATATCTTACGGAAGATATATTGCGAGGCTTGCTAACTTCATCGGCAAAGGCGTTATTGTGCAGCGGCTTGGAGACCTGCAGATGGGAAGGCGCTCAACGCACGCGAGAATAGCAAAGGGAATTGTCCGGCCCACTCTGAAAGATGCAACTCCGGGTGATTTGAGCTTTGTTATTCCGTATCGCTATCTCTCCGACATTCTTGAGATGATTAATGCGCTTGATAAGATTGCGCCGGGCGTAAATTCAAAACATACGCTTCTTTACGGAGTGGAGGTTAAATTTTATTCAATGCAGTTAACCCTGACCAGAAACCTTGAGACAGAGGTTAAAAATCTCTTTGGAGTTGGAGACGGCGCAGGGGTGAGCAGAGGGCTGATTCAGGCATCGGTGTCAGGGGTGATAGTGGCAAGAGAGATAGAAAGGAGAATGTGAGGCATGTGCATGACAGGCTTTCGCTTGTTTGATTAAAGTATGGAAGATTTTAAGAAACTTAGAGATTTGATGGTGGATACACAGCTTATTCCGAGGGGAATAAAGGATGAGCGGGTCCTCTCTGCAATGAGAAAGGTGCCGAGGCATCTTTTTGTTGATGATTATATGCAGTATAGGGCTTATGATGACATGGCGCTTCCAATCGGCGAGGAGCAGACAATCTCACAGCCGTATATGGTCGCTATAATGACAGAACTCCTTGAGCTTAAGGGGGATGAAAAAGTCCTTGAGATAGGGACAGGTTCTGGTTATCAGGCAGCAATCCTTGCAGAGCTTTCCATGGAGGTTTTTACAATAGAGCGAAAAGCTTTGCTTGCTAAAAAGGCAGGGGAGAGATTTCAGGCGCTGGGATATGGCAATGTCCATATCATAACCAGCGACGGCACGCTCGGCTTGCCTGAAAAGTCTCCTTTTGACAGGATACTGATAACAGCAGGTACACCGAAGATTCCTGAGCCCTTAATAGAGCAGTTGGCTGACGGAGGAATAATTATTGCCCCTGTCGGAATACGGTTTTCGCAGCAGCTTTTAATTGTAAAAAAATCCAAAGGTGCCTTGTCGGAACAATTGCATGTGCCGTGTGTGTTTGTGCCTTTGATAGGTGAATACGGTTGGTCAGAGGACAATGAAGACTCTTAGAGGAATCTATTAGTGTGCTGTCCCTAACAGTTCTTCATCGCTATTTGTGTCTGTCATTTATGAAATAGAACGATAGAAATGCCAGTTATTAATCTTATTGAGTCGCTTGAGAAAGACGACAGGTTCAGCCCCTCAATAACAGAGCACAGGTATATCCATCCCGCAGAACCGAGATATAAAAAGATTGACCTTAATGAGAACTTAAGAGGAGTTCTTAAGAATCAGGGTATTGAGCTGTTCTGGAGCCATCAGGTTGAGGCGATTGATTTAATCAGGCAGGGCGAGAATGTTGTTGTCATGACGCCGACTGCAAGCGGAAAAAGCCTAATCTATAACATGCCTGTTATTGAATCCATAATTGAAAATCCTGAAACCAGAGCCCTGTATATTTTCCCTCTGAAAGGACTTGAGCAGGATCAGGTGAAAAATCTTAATGAGCTTTGCGAAGCTGTCCTTAGCGTTAAAGGGGATTTCGCACGTGGGACAAAGTCCCCATTGAGTTTTGGAGAGGTCTATGACGGAGATACTACAGCCTACAGAAGGGGAAAGATACGAAAGGTTTTTCAAAGGGGGATCGCGGGGGGAACAGAATTTCCCCCGCGCGTTAATGTCATATTCACAAATCCTGATATGCTCCATCTTGCAATAAACCCCTTTCATGCAAAATGGGAGGGGTTTTTCAAAAATCTCAAGTATGTTGTTGTGGATGAGATACACACATACCGCGGGGTGTTCGGCTCTAATGTCGCCCATGTATTGAGGAGGCTCAGAAGGATATGCAGTTACTGGGGTTCAAACCCTCAGTTCATTGCCTGTTCAGCTACGATTGCAAATCCAAAGAGCCTTGCAGAGGAACTCATCGGCCTGCCTTTTAAGACCGTGACAGAGAGCGGCGCTCCTCAGGCAGGGAAACACTTCATGTTCATAAACCCGGTGCTTGAAAGCCCTTATACAGAGGCAACCGCTCTATTCATCAAATGCCTTGAGGCAGGCTTGAAGACCATTGTGTTCACAAAGGCGAGAAAGATTACAGAGCTTATATATAAGTGGACTGTTGACAGGGCTCCTCAGTTTGCCGAAAAAATCAGCCCCTATCGCGCAGGTTTCCTGCCGAAGGAAAGGAGAGAGATAGAGCAGAAACTCTTCAGCGGTGAACTCCTCGGCGTTGTTTCAACAAGCGCCCTTGAACTTGGTGTTGATATAGGAGGACTTGACGCATGCATCCTTGCAGGTTATCCGGGTTCAATATCAAGCACATGGCAGCGGGCAGGACGGGTTGGAAGAGAGGGGCAGGAATCTTTGATAGCGATGATTGCGATTCAGGATGCGCTTGACCAGTATTTTATGAAGCATCCTGATGCGTTCTTTGAAAAATCTCATGAGGCTGGAGTCATAGACCCAGAGAATAAGAATATCATTAAAAAACATCTTCCCTGCGCCTCGTCAGAGATATATCTGAGAGCCGGAGACAGCGTTTATGACACTGAAAAACTTATGCCCCTGATAGAAGAGCTTGTTCAGGAAGGGATGTTGAATCCCGGCAAAAGAGGCGGCATCTGGTTTTCAAGGAGCAGGACGCCTCACAGAGAGGTTGAAATTAGGGCCATTGGAAAGCCTTTTGATATAGTGGATGAATCAGGAAGGCATATCGGAGATTTGAGCGGCGCAAGGATTTTCAGAGAGGCATTTCCGGGCGCAATCTATCTGCACCGCGGAAGGCAGTACAGGGTATCAGAACTCCTGATTGAAGAAAGAAAGGTTATCTGCAGGGAGGTTGACGTCCCTTATTACACTCAGGCGCGCACAAAGGATGAGACAGAGGTGATTGAAGAGATGGAAGTCAGAAAGATAGGACGTCAGGAAATTTTCAGGGGCAGATTAAGAATGAAAAACAGGGTGACAGGCTACGATAGGAAAAATATCTTTGACAGGACGAAGCTCTCAAGGCACGACCTTGATATGCCTGAATATGTTTTTGATACAGAGGGCTTGTGGTTAACGATAGATAAAGATACCGAAAATGACATGGGATCTCTCGGCTATGACCTTGCAGGAAGCCTCCATGCATTTGAACATGCCTCAATAGCATGCATGCCTCTCTTTGCCTTATGCGACAAGGGAGACATAGGCGGATTGAGTTATCCTTTTTACCCGCTATTTAAAAAGCCTGCAATATTTATATATGACGGATATGAAGGTGGAATCGGGCTGACAAAAAGGGCATTTGAAGTTATAGATGAGTGGTTTAAGGCAGCGCTGACAGTTATATCAGAATGTTCATGCGAAGAAGGATGCCCCTCCTGTATTCAAGACCCTCAATGCGGCTCAGGCAATCAGCCGTTGGATAAAGAAGGAGCGAAGTTTTTGCTGGAGAGATGGGCGGGGTAAATTGCCGGTTATCTGACAAGGCTTTCAACGAGCCTCTTCAGGGATTTCATCTCTTCGTAAATAACGCTCAGGATAAATGCCCGCAGGGTATTCAAATCTCCCTTGTTTGATTTCTGCCTTGCCGTTATATATTCAGCCCTCCTAATCGGAGGAACAATTACAGGACAGTAGCCGTTCTTCATGCTTAAGATACTTAAAAGAAGCCTTCCAATTCTTCCATTGCCGTCTGTAAATGGATGGATAGACTCAAATTCAGCATGCAGATCACTTGCCTGTTCAAGAATGTGTTTATCCTTAATTTTTCTGCTCAGGTTTTCAATATGTTTTTTCATCAATTCAGGAATTTTCTGATAATCCGGAGGCAGGTAATCGGTTCCGGTAATGATTACATTTTTTTGCCTGTATCTGCCTGCATTCTCAGAATCTATCTGCTGAAAAAAGAGCTTGTGCAGGAGTAAGACATCCTCTTCGGATATCGGTTTTCCGAGCAGAGAGTAAATATGATCATAAGCCTTTGCATGTCCTATGGCCTCGTAATGCTCTCTCATGGATTTACCGCCAATGGTTATGCCATCTTCAATGATAACCTTTGTCTCTGACTCCGTAAGCGTGTTGCCCTCAATTGCATTGGATGTATATGTCAGCCCGATGCGGTAATAATCCCTGAGTTGTTTGACAACATGCTCCGAAAATGGCCGATAGCCGTCAAGGACGGATTTGAGGGAGGAGAGTTTAGTTAAGATGTCGTTATACTTAGCAATCATATCTGCACCTTAACATTATCTGCCAGGTCAAAATAGCCCCGCCGTACTTTGATAAAGCCGGGATGCAGTGAAAGGACATGTTCAGCAAGACCATCAGGAAGGTGTGGGATAATTTCTGCGCCTCTAAGCGCTTCGGTAACTAAAAAAGTAGAAATTGGTCTTTGTTTCGCCGCTATCCATTCCTTTACGAAGCGTTCAATTTCGTGAAACATATTATCATAATCCTGAAGGTGTTTTTTGAGTGCATAAGTTGCTCTTCTTACCTTGATGAACTCGGGTGTATCGTGAAGTTTTTGACTAACAGCAGATTCAGGGTAGCCATACCTCTTGCGAATCTCTTTCCAAATCTGCCTGACAGTTAGCGGAGCGTTAGCTTTATCCAGCACTTCATATACTACCTGAAACATATCTTTTCTCTCACATTTTTCTTCAAACTCGTCAATACCGATCTGAAACTTCAAATATCCGACAAATCCGCCATGTTCTAACAATAAATGTTTGAGAGAGTATTCATTCAAATTACCAGTATCAACATTCAGCTGCTTGAGATTCAATAATAGGAATTTGGTATCTGAAATAGCGCTAAGCTCACGCAGCCTCTTTCTACATGCACTGACTATCTGATTCATATTTGAGGGCACGATAAACTTACTACGAAGCATATAGGTTCCGACACCTACAATAATGAACCTTTTGTCACAGTTAAGCTTAGAATAAATGACCCTCAGAAAGTCTTGAACTTCCGGCTCATTGAATTGATTCTTATAAAGCCTTGCAATTTCCTCAAAGTGCATGGGCTTGTTGAAACGATTCATTATGAACTCAATGCGATCACAATATGTCAGCCTCCCGAGAGAGATAACTTCGCCCTTAATGATTTCTATATGTTCCCGTGTAATCAGATGATGCGCAAGGTAACCCTGAGATATGTTACCAAGTGATGCCGCTATGCAGGAATAGAAATCCTCTTCATCTATGGGAAAACCACACTCCAATGCCGCTTCCTTTATGTCGCGGTGCATTGCCTCTATCTCTTCATTATCGAGATTCGTCAAAAAATGTTCATCAACGATCTTATAACGGGCGGGATACCCTTCAGAGACGAGCTTAAAAAGGAAACTCAGCTCCCTTCTGTTTTCTGATTTGAAGAATGAATCTTGGTAAAGGTCTATGACGCTTACTATCCCCTTATAGTTGAGCATCATTCGTTCCAGATTTTCGAGTATTGTACCAAGTGATGAATTTCTGTGGACCCTGACTATCCTTTCAAGCCATTTATCGGCTATCTGTCGGATTCTTTCCCTAGTACAACCCCTTTTCTTTGCAGTTGCCTCAAGGGTTTTCCACTTGCCAGTATCAAAGCCAAACCTGTCCTTAATGACCTCTAGTACATTTTGCGGAGTTCCGGCGAGTATCTCATCAAGTGCTGACTTGATGTTGTAGCTGTATCCTTTGAGGAGTTTTTCGAGTTGCTGGTTAATAGTGTCCTTATATTCTGTAATTGATTTCCTGCCGACGTTTTTGAGTTTCCACAAGGCTGAAAGACCGTTCGAAGCGATAAAAAACTGGACTTCTCCAACGGTCATTAGATTTGCTTTTTCGAGTGCATTGATCAGACGCACAGAGAGAGGCAATTCCCTGATATTTATATTGTTAAGATGAGCTTTGGCACTACGTTCTTCGTCAGATTCAAGGAGTAACTTATCTTCCATCGAGGTTTGAATCCGCATATTATTCGGATCGATTGCCAGCACTCCTTTGCAAATTTCCTCAATGGTAGTAATCCCGGCATTGCGCAGTGATAACAGCTTGTGATGGGGTAGAGCCAAAAAGTCATCAACAGTCTTAAGCCCTGCGTTTGCAAGTGCATTGCGGGCACGAATGCTAAGGTCAAGTTCTTCGAGCAATACATTAAGTACATCCTTAGTGAAAAGAGTCTGATTGAGAGTTTTCAACGAGGGGATTTGGTCTACTTTATTTTTTAAGGAATTCAATCGCTTCCTCAATCTGTTTTATTTGTTCTTCGGGATCAAGATCTTTGAGCATCGGAATTTTAGCTATTTTATCTAGAAGTTCTTCCCTTGGCGTTTTATATTCTTCTTCAAACAAATAACTTTCAAGAGACTCCACAGCGCTCTCATGCGCTTTGCTTACAAGTTTGTCGATGATTTCAGCATCTACTCTATCAGCATTAAAGTTATCGGGGTCTTGTTTTTCAAGCTTATGGACGGCTTCTTTACAAATCACATCAATCATTCTTTGAAAGTGATAATCTCGCCACTTCATGTGTTTAACAGTATATTTCTCAATGATATATTGCGCGTACTTTCTGGATGTATTTATCCAATATATCCCAGCAGGAACATCTTGTGGTCTCTGATAAACAGGTGGTTGTCTATCACTCAAAGTTATAGGTAGTTCTTCAGAATTGAATGGGTCTTTATCAATGCCGGAGAGTAATACTTTCGGAAACGTTTGCTTCGTCCTCGCCTCAGTACTTCCACCGCCTTGCTTTCCTCCTTCCCCGCTTCCTCCGTCTCCTCCAGTGCCCTTAGTCTTCTTGCTACCACTGCCGCCGCTACTACCACCCGTACCATAACCTGCTCCAGCTCCTTCTCCGCTGCCGCCAAGTATTTCCCTCATCACTTTTGACATAAACTTGTTTTTCCAATCATTAAGAACTTTATTTATTTCTGATAATGTCTCAATATTCTTTGCTCGTATTTCTTTCTTTTCCTTTTCCTCTATATTTTCTGCAAGGTTATCTATTTGTTTCCCTACCCATTTTCTGAGAGCTTTAGTTTTTACGTTCTCGTTAAGTGTACTCCTGTCGTTTTTCACACAGTCATCTTTAGGGTCTTCAAGAATTAAACACTTGCATTCACCATAAATAAATTCGGCAGATGATAAACGGTTAACATATCCAAGCTCCTGTATCTTGTATGAAGCGATTACCCCTATCTCACCGATAATATCAATACGGTTTAAATCTCCGAGACGGCTGTTTCTTGAAAGTGGTTCATTCGAAGTATAAAGAGTAAGTTTGCCTTGAGGATATTTTTCACTGACAAGCGAAACAGTTTCTTTATCTCCATCTTCATCCCAAATAAGGGTCAGAGGGAGAGGAATTTCTACGGGTTTTTCAAATTCAGTCATTGGGAGAATTTCTTCTGGAAGAAGGCGTGGAAAAAATATCTTGTCATTGTACACAATAGAAACAGGCTTGTACTTAAGAATTAATCTTGCTTGCGGATAGTGCTTAAATTTTTCGCAGAGTTTCTCCAGATTAAATTTTCGTTTAGCTATATTATGCGGAATTATTCCTCTCGATACTGTAAATCCGATATTCCCATTTAAGATACCCTTTCTTATGCTTGGAGGAAAATCCATTTCATATATTTCTGCAAATTTCATTGCATCATCAGGTCTAACTCTTTTGTCTTTGAATCCTTCTGCAAAACCATAACGACGATTTTCATTAAAGCCAAATACATTAAGCTTGCCTTCTCTATAGGTTATAAAATGTGATTGTTTAAACATTTGCCTCATATAAAACTTTCCACCATTCCCATGTCCACCAAATGTCCTCTTGCCAGTTCCTCTTTTAGCAGCATCGGGATCACCCCAACGCTTTAACGCTTTATTAATATCTTCTGATGTCATGCCAACAAAATCTATGCATTCAAATACCACTTCATCTTTATCTCTAAATCTGAAAACAATAAAGCTTTCCTCATCTTCTCTTTCGGCTCTGAGATAAGCATCGGCAGAGTTTTTTAACCACTCAGAAAGACCTTTTTCATGGCTAAACTTAAATTCATTGCCGATAATATCAAGCAGATGATCGTCTATTACATTTTTTTCTTCAATAATCTTTAAAGTTTCACTCATGACCCCTCCTTGGATAACCGATAGCCAGTTTTGTTTTTATTATGTCTTTAAACTTTTCAAATAGATAATTATGTAGCTCAACAATTGTTTTATATTCAGGACTTGTTTTAATTTTCTCAATAACGTCTTTAACTGTCTTAATACGAGCTATGAAATCTGACCTTTCAGTTCTTACAGTTGTACCGAGATATGAAAAAAAATCAGTATCAACTATCAGATCTTGTTTCCCTGTGATAAACAATTGATAAGCATCTGTATTTTTTATTTTTTCTATCTCACCTGTAATATCACGGCCTAATTTTTGTGAGGATTTCTGGGGCTTAATTTGTACCTTTGTGATTTGCTTTGCATACGTTATCCCCTTGTCAGTTAATGCTACAAATTTATTACGAACTTGAATAAAACCATCTTTTCTTAAGCTATAAAACGCCTGGTTAGACGTATCTGGATATTCTGGATATCCTCTCAGGTGAAAGTCCGTAGGATATGTTTTGAATAGCCGTACAATAACATCCTCATATTTCAAGTTTAGTTGCTTACCTTTAGACATCGCAAGAAGCACAATA
>DOHC01000246.1 GCA_003535475.1 Nitrospiraceae bacterium | reverse complement strand
TGCATATACAAGGCAAATGGATGCCATGCTCCATGATAACAGCGCTGTTAGACGGTATAGGGAGAATTTTCTGGAAGAGAATTATAGGCTATAGCGGGAGGGGGAATCGATAAAATCCAGTCCTTGATAATGAAGATAAAAGGTGTATAATAATATTAAGTTATCTTAGCGCAATGAACGGAGGTAAAAATATGTTTGGTCTTGGATTGCCAGAATTGATGGTTATCCTTGTTATCGCCATTGCGCTGTTCGGCCCAAGCAAGCTTCCGGCCCTCGGCAAGAGCCTCGTGAGGCGATAAGGGGTTTTAAAAAAGGACTTGAACAGGAACCGGCGGAAGAGAAAAAGAAGATAGAAACAAAGCCGTAAGAGATGCAAGAGAATAAACAATCCCCAAAAGTCCGCAACCGCCGTGTGCACATGGCAAATGAGCGGACCTTCCTTGCTTGGATAAGGACAAGCATCGGCATAATGGCATTCGGTTTTGTCGTTGAGAGATTTTCAATCTTTGTCAAGCAGGTATCCTATTTTTTGGGCAAGGAGGTTTCACTTCCTTCCCGCGGCTATTCAGCCGCACTCGGCATATCCCTTGTTGCCCTTGGCGCGTTGATGGGAGTGCTTGCATTCATCAGATACAAGAAGGTCGAGAGGCAGATAGATGAAGACACATACCAGCCCTCGTTAATACTCGACATACTGCTCGCCATATCAGTCCTTGCTATCGGAATTTTTCTTGTAATTTATCTGATTCATAGTATTTGAAGTTAAAAAATTGAGCAAGCATATTTATGATCAAGGCGATATCCCCATAGTGAGGTAATGTATGTTCATGTTCATTGCTAAGATGCCGGGATGTTTGGAGGATGATAATATCAGACTAAGGCCGTTAAGGATATTTGATGGCCCATTCATAACTGATGTGTTAAGAGATAAAGACATCCTGAAGTCAAACGGATTGAGTAAACCAATGTCTTCATTATGGTTTTCTTTCTGGTGGTGGATAAAAAAGACCTTTATGCCTTGTTACTGCATAGAATGTGATTCAAAGCGAATAGGATTTATTGGTCTTTATAATCTGTCACCGGGTAAATCTGCTGAGATGAGTCTTGCCATATTTAATGAAATCTTAAGAAGGCATGGTTATGGAACCAGAGCATTCAGGCTTTTAGTGCAAGGGCTGAAAAGATATTCTGTTGTAAAAAACCTACTCGTTAAAGTAGAGACAGATAATCATGCTGCAATATCATTCTGGAGGAAACTCGGGTTTATTGAGACAGAAATTTCTGACGGGGTAGTAAATATATCTCTGGATTTTACTTAAAAACTTTTGACAATACGTGAAGATTAAAAAGGAGGGTTTATGATTTCAAAGGTTCTTGTGGCTACTGATGGCTCAGAGACTGCGGGGAAGTCTGTTAAATATGCAGTTGATCTTGCAAGGCAAACAGGTGCTTCTTTGATATTGCTCAGCGTAATCGATAAAAGCCTATTTTTAACCAAGTCGGTTCCTGGTGTAGCCACCATAACACACCTGATTGAGCCTATCGAAGATTATCTGAGGCAGGCTGCTGAGGGATATATCGAAGAGGCAGAAAGATTCTGCAAGAAGAAGAGCGTTCAATCAAAAAAGGTTATCAGGTCAGGGTATCCGGTAGAGGAAATTATAAAGGAGGCAGAAAAATCAAAGGTCGACCTGATTATTATCGGATCCCATGGCAGAAGTGCGATGGAAGCAGCAGTCCTCGGCAGTGTTTCATTCGGTGTTATTCATAAGGATACAAATATCCCCGTTCTGCTGGTGAGAAGATAATAAGTTTTAGAGGAGGTAATATTTGATACCCGATGAATATAAAAATATCTCTCTGGAAGAGACCTTTAAATTCTTAGAAACATCCATAGATGGCCTTTCTGAGGCTGAGGCCAAAAAGCGTCTTGAGATATTCGGGCATAACGAAATTGTGGAGAGAAAGAAAAATCCTGTACTTGAATTTTTGCTGCGCTACTGGGGTCCCATGCCGTGGTTGCTGGAGCTTGCGATGGGACTTTCATTAATATTAGGACATTATCTTGAAGGGATAATAATTTTTGCATTGCTGACATTAAATGCCGTCATAGGGCATAAGCACTCCAGCAGTTCACAAAAGGCAGTGGAGCTCCTGAAGAAAAAGTTGGCGATTAAGGCAAAGGTGTTGCGGGATGGGAAATGGACAATGAAGGAGGCAAGGGAGATCGTGCAAGGAGATATTATTGCTGTAAAGCTCGGCGATATAATGCCTGCCGATGCAATGATGATGACTGGTGAACTCTCCGTGGATCAATCCGCCCTGACAGGCGAATCCCTTCCGGTAAGCGCGTATCAATCGGATATTATCTACTCGGGTTCTGTAATACGACAGGGGGAAGCCAGATGTGCAGTGGTCAATACTGGTGGGAAGACATTCTTCGGCAAGACAGCGGAACTGGTCAAGATAGCAAAGCCAAAGTCCCATCAAGAGGAAGTGATGATGGCCATAGTGAGATACATGATGTATCTGGGCATAGCGGCATTGGTTCTTGTTCTGACATATGGTTTGGTGAGGCATATTCAGGAGCATCTCGTAACTGTGCTCACCCTCGCTGTTATCTTTCTCATGGGAGCGGTGCCTGTTGCCCTTCCTGCAGTGCTCACCATTGTCCAGGCCGTCGGCGCGATGGAGCTTGCAAAAAAAGGAGCGCTGGTAACGAGACTGGACTCGATAGAAGACGCCGCTTCCATAGATGTTCTCTGCCTCGACAAGACAGGCACCATAACGCAGAACAGATTGACGGTCACAGACAGCATACCGTTCCGGGGGTACACAAAGGAGGATGTTGCCAGAATAGCAGCTCTGGCGTCAAAAGAGGAAGGCATGGATTTAATAGACCTTGCGGTTATTGAATATGCCAACAATACGGGAATCGATTTGAATGCCTACAGACAGGTCTCATATACACCTTTTAATCCATCAATTAAGAGAACCGAGGCGGTTATTGAATCCGGTGGAAAACGCTTCAAGGCGGTCAAAGGCGCAGCCCAGATAGTAATATCCATGTGTAGGGGATTGGATAAAGAGGATAGGGAGAAGGCAAACAGGACTATAGATNNATCACGGAAAGGCTACAGAACCATAGCCGTAGCCGTATCGGAAGGCGATGACATGGATAATCTCAGGATAGCTGGATTGCTGCCGCTTTCCGATCCGCCCCGTCCTGATTCAGAGAGCATGATAAAAGAGGCAAAAAAGAACGGGATAAAGACGATGATGCTTACCGGTGATAATATCGCCATAGCAAAAGAAATCGCAGGTCAGATGGGCATCGGCAGCAGAATTATCCGCATGGCCGACATCGAAGGCATGAATGAGGACGAACAGGTAAGGGTTGTCGGGGAGAGCGACGGGATTGCCGAAATATATCCGGAGGACAAATACCGGATCGTGAAACTCCTGCAGTCCAGAGGTCACACGGTAGGGATGACCGGAGACGGGGTCAACGATGCGCCGGCGCTGAAACAGGCGGAGATGGGGATAGCGGTGAGCAACGCAACCGATGTGGCAAAGGCCTCCGCGAGCGTGGTGCTGACCGAGCAGAGCATAAGCGTGATCATCGATGCGGTGACAATAAGCAGGCAGACATACCAACGCATGCTCTCATGGGTCATAAACAAGGTTACAAAGGTTATGGAATTTGTTGGTCTTCTGGCAGTAAGCTTTTTATGGCTGCATGAAATAGTGCTATCCCTGCTGGGGATGTCCCTGCTCGTATTTTCGAATGATTTTGTGACAATGTCCCTGGCGACCGACAGGGTAAAACATACGAGCAATCCGAACCAGTGGAATGTCAAGAATATTACTCTGGCGTCTCTTATCCCGGGCATGCTGCTGGTTGTTG
>DOHC01000113.1 GCA_003535475.1 Nitrospiraceae bacterium | reverse complement strand
CTGTCAACAACCATAACAGCAATCTCTCCGGTGGTGCGTGATTCAACATCGCGGGTTGTCTCTGCTATCTTTTTTTTCTCTTCTTCAGTAAAAAATTTTTCTGCCTTCAAATCATTTTTCATTACCAGTCTCCTGATGCTCCGCCTCCGCCAAAATCTCCTCCACCGCCGCTGAAGTCTCCAAAGTCTCCGCTGCCAAATCCTCCGCTGAAACCACTGCCAGACCCATAGTATCCACCGCCGGACCAGAAACCTCCGCCGCTGTGATGCCCGCCTGATGAGAAAAGTTTTGGCAGGAAAAGCCCTGCAAGCAATCCGGCAGCAGAGAGGATGATAAATGCAATAAGCCCGATTGGAGTAAGCGCCAGATGGACAAGCGCAGGAAGGCCTATTGCTCCTGATACGCCCCCAAAAATGCGTGACATGCTTCCTATGAACAGTAAAACTATTACGCCAAAGATAAGAATGGTTAAGAAGCTATGTATGTTGTTCTTCTTTTTAGGCAAGTGGTTTTTATCAACCTTAAACTCTCCCCTTGTTGTGTCAATCAGAGAATGCACTCCTGCGACAAAACCTCCGTCAAAATCACCTCTTTTGAATTTCGGCTTAATAACAAGGTCAACGATTCTTCCCGCAGCAAGGTCGGTTAATTTCCCTTCAANNTCTTTTTTTCCTGCTTCGCGACAGTGATGATTATTCCATTGTCTTTTCCTTTTTGTCCTATCTTCCATGACTCAGCTGCCTTAATGCTGAATTCATCCAAAGCCCTGCCTTCAAGAGAAGGGATTGTGAGGATGACAATCTGCGTTGAATCTGTCTGTTCAAAAGAAGTTAGCTCTTTTTCCAATTCAGCCTTAGTTGATGGAGAGATCATATTTGCGTAATCATTGACATGCCCCTGTAGTTTTGGCACATCAAGGGCATGGGATTGAGCAGATAAAAAAAAGACGCAGGATACAAGCAGGATACAGGATATTAATACCGGAAAGATATTTGATTTTTTACATGCATGGACATAAATGCCTTCAAAGGCTTTTGATTTCAACATGATTTAACCGGATGCCATAATGCAATTCTCAAAAGTTTATTGATAATAATATGCAAATCAAGAATTGATTATGGCATGAAAAAGGTGTTGCTGCAAAATACTTTTCAGTCATCCATGTCCATGCTATTGAATTTCCCGGTTTAAACGCCAGGCGTCAACTTTTCTACTCAATCAGCAAAAAAGCGCATTTTAGGTATTCCGTCTCAGGCATTGAGAGTAGGATAGGGTGGTCAGCGCCCTGCGAGCGGAGGCTGAGAAGCCTGATTCTTTTTCCTGAATCCTTTGCCGAAGCCTTGAGCATATCAATAAACATCTCCCTGCTGATGTGATACGAACATGAAGACGTTGCAAGTATTCCGCCTTTCTTTATAAGCCTCATACAGATGCTGTTTAATTCCCTGTATGCCTTCAGCGCCTCTTTAATTCTGGATGAGCTTTTCACAAAAGCAGGGGGGTCAAGGACTATGAAATCATATGCCTGTTCATTTTTCAGAGATTCATTTTTCAAAAAAACAAAGACGTCATCCTTTATGAATTTTCCTTTGTCCTGCAGGTTATTCATTTCAGCATTTTCCCGGGCTTGCGTAACTGCTTTTTCGGATTCATCAATTCCTGTGACTTCTGCTCCTGCTGATGCAAGATGAATTGACCACGCGCCTGTATAGCAGAACAGGTCAAGCCCCTTGCCGCCTTTGATAAGATTTTTCAGGGCAATCCTGTTTTCCCTCTGGTCAAGAAAAAATCCTGTTTTCTGTCCTTCGCATGGATTAATCTCAAAGAGAATCCCATCCTCGTTTATCACAGGCAGAGTGTCCAAATTCCCTTTTACAATTTCTTTATGAAGCGCAAGCCCTTCAAGTGTTCGTGAACGTCCATCGTTTCTGAGTATGATTACTTCAGGCACTAACATCTCATCAAACAGATTTATGATTGACTCTTTCATGGCTTCCATACCTGCTGTGAGAAACTGAAGGACGAGACAGTTTTTATACTTATCTGCTATGAGTCCGGGAAGAAAATCTCCTTCACTGTAAATCAAGCGGATGGCGTCTCTTGCGCCAAGGAGTTTTTCCCTAAGCATAAGCGCATCTTTTATACGCTTGCTGAAGAATTCCTTATCAACAGGCTCTCTGTCTCTTGTAAGTATCCTGACAGAGATGAGGCTCTGCGGGTTGATGTATCCGATGCCGATAAAGGCATCCTTCATGTCATAAAGTTCAATAATAGAACCGGAAGCATACTTTTTTGGATTTTCATACAACTCATTCGAAAACACCCACAGATGTCCGTCGTTGATCCTTTTTGTCCTTTTCAGATGAATCTTTTGCATTGCCTATTTTATCCCATTGCACGCAACAAATGCTAAGTTAAAGAAAAGTTTTATGATATTTTTGCAGTTATCTTCCGGATGCAGCTTCTTTTTGCTGTTTCCTTGACAAAGGAAGTTGTTTGTTTTTAATATAATTACCAATTTATATAATCTCGGACAAGATAGACAAAATGAACTTAAGCGTTAAAGATATGGCAGGGCTTTTAAATGTATCAGAAAAGACAGTTTACCTTGCCTTCTAATTTCTATTCTTTAATTTCCAGAAAAGAGACTGAGATGTTCGGAGGGGAAAAGTGATTTTCAGCCCTCTTGATCTTGCGTCTTTATCTGTTATGTTATTTTTGCTGCAGGGGCTTCTTGCCCCCTTTTTCAGAAAAAACGAGAGAGTTATGGTCAATGTCTGCTTTTCCCTTGCATCAGCTGCCTCTTTGCTTGCAATTGCAGCAGGGATATGTACCGTGGGAAACGGGACAATCCACAGGGCAATTCTCGCTCTTGGCCTGCCTGATTTGCCGTTTCACC
>DOHC01000129.1 GCA_003535475.1 Nitrospiraceae bacterium | reverse complement strand
GCCATCTACCAGTACATCTACCATCCTAAGACCGAAGGAAGGGCTGAACTGATAGGACTCCTTGTGCGGGGACACCGCAAACGCAAATCAAAAGGGATAGGCAGGAAGGAGCGCAAAACCAAGATTCCCAACCGGATTCCAATAGAGGATAGGCCTCTATCGGTAGAGAACCGCAGTCGGTTCGGACATTGGGAGGGCGACTCTTTGGTATCAAGGAAGAGCCTTGCAGCTCTGAACTCTCTGGTAGAACGCAAGAGCAGGCTACTGCTTCTGACCAGACTTCAGAGGAAGACAGCAGAGCTGACCACAGATGCCGTGATACTGAGACTTCAGGAACTCCCGGAGAAAGTAAGACGCACGCTGACGCTGGACAATGGAACCGAGAATGCACAGCATGAGGCGATCACAGAGGCCATAGGCATACAGTGCTATTTCGCCCGTCCTTATGCCTCGTGGCAGAGGGGAAGCAATGAAAGCGTCAATGGTCTGGTCAGACGGTATTTCCCTAAAGGAACGGACTTTAGTAAGATAACGGATGAGCAGGTGGCAAAGGTCGAATCACTGATTAACAACAGGCCCAGGAAATGCCTGGCCTACAAAACACCGCTCGAGGTCGCTTCTGCTTTTGTTGCACTTCGACCTTGAATGTGGGACTGTAAAATCGGAAGATTTCAAATTAATCATCATCGCAGTATCTGAATATGTATCTATTACATCATATCGTGCATCTCGAATCACGGTTTTATTATCTTTTTTAAATGACTTTGTCTTTACAGTGCATGAAAGTAAAATTGGAAGCTGCAGTTCCATAGCTGCCTGCTTGAGCAACCTCAGTCCTTCAGCATATTCTTTCCTGTCGTGTAACTGGAGCATTCCCAATGAATCTACGATCAACAACTTTAACTGCTGCTTTGTTTGTCTGATTTTTCTGACTTCATCTATAAGATGCTTAACAGAGTTAAACGGAGCACAGCCAATAATCAGTGGAGACCCCATGAGCTCACATGCTGCCTTAGTCAACTTATGCCATTCTGCCACGCGGATATATCCTCGAATAATGTCTCTGATGACGACATTGCCTACTACTGCGAGAAAATTAAATCCAAGCTGATCGGGCAGGTGCTGCAGACTCATGAAGGCAACTTCCTGCTTTGCCTCCATGGCAATATTCATTGCAATATTTACAAGAAAAGTTGTTTTTCCAGTTCCAGAATTTCCTACGATAGAAATTAAATCTCCAGAGTGGAGTCCGGATATAAGGTGATCAATCTCTTTATACCCCGTATGCACCTTGAATTTACCGAAAGTCCCCGTATAGAAAGTTTCTATGTGGCTAAAAGTATCAGAAATGGACTCCTTTATATCTTTAAATACTTTCTCTCTATGATTATTATTAATTATGAGGGACCTCCTATCGGTTTATCTGTTTGGTCAATAACATTTTTTGTATCTTCTTTAAACTGGCCACATACCTTACATCGAAATGTTAAATCTCTTGCCAGATTTTCAATGACGGCAGCTCTATAGCGGTCAAAGGCCAATATCTCCCAGCACCGGTATCGATATTAATACGATTCTGAAGAATAGTCGGCCTTTCGAGAACTTCATGCCCGTGTACATGGTTTTTAAGATTTTAGATAATCAACTATCAACTCTATCCCAAATCCCGATATAGAATTAGCAAGACCTTTGGTAACGGGAGGCGGAGGCACTTTTTTTAACTACGTGTCGCCGTTTCCGCTAAATCAGCCCCGGAAATCACTCTTGAGATAAGCCGATGCCCCTTTGTTCCCTTCCTTTACCTCTTTTTGAGCGCACTACGCCTTCTGTTTTTCATTACATTATGGGAATACTCCCTTTTTTATCCATCAAGAACCAAAGTCATTTCAAAAATCCTCTTCCGTATCCCTTTAAATAACTCCAATTTCTCTATATCCGCCGCCAGCTTCAGGAAAATACTTCCGGAGTGCTTCACTATCCTGCCTGCCGTTTGTATCATCTTCCATCGGAATGTCGCTATCGTATGTTTTACCCATGACGCAGGACATGACAATCTCTTGAACCCTATAAAAAGGTTGTACGCTATCACTCCTATACGGAAAAATACTGCATTAGCTTCCGTCTGTCCACAGGGCATGCGCTCCATCCCAAATCCGATCTTCAGTTCTTTATTGAAGTTCTCCGCCTGTCCCCTCTGATTGTGCCACTGCAACACTTCCAGGGCGCTCTTTTCCTCGCCCGTCCAACTCGTCGCCACTGCGTGATGAAAATATCTCTCGGTCTCGAACATATTACCTTGCCTGCGCAGCTCACGCTTTATCACAAGCCTGAAAGCATTTTTAGTTTTATTCATGCTGTGCACGGTTTCCGCTATCTCGTAGCCGCATCCCTCTTTAGGCTCTTTCCATTCACTATCAGGGATTGAGGTTATCACCCCCTTCACTGCCTGGTCCATGTCCGCCGTTATTCCCCATTTAACCTTATCCTTGTCCAATTCGTTGATCAGATTCGCCTGATACGAGGCACTGTCTGCCCGATAACGACCTATCGTCTTGCCCTTGGGCATCCTGGACTTGCACTCCCTGTAAAGATTCAAATGCCCGTATGCCGGTGCAACATTGCCCTCCCGGAATTCGTCATATATGCATATGCCAAGTTCATATAAAAACCCCAGCATTGGCATGTATCCTTTGTCGCCCGTGTATGTATATAAGGCATCAGCTTTCTCCCCGTATATCCCCGTGGCGTCAACATCCAGAGTGTATTCTCCCCTGGCGTCCCTCCTTATTATCCTATGGTTGGTAACATCCCTTACTTCACCAAGACCCTTTAAGCCTTGTTGGTCTTTCATCGAATCGCCCATCCTCCTCGTCCAATCCCCGGCTGTATCAGGATCAGGGATGGTGTCATACCCTATCAGTTTCATCAGCCCTTCATCGTTCTTCAGTTCCCGCAAGTCCTCAAAACTCCTGCCGCCGCCCTGCAGCATCAATACCATGCTGTTTACAAATATCGACGGACTGAATCCCCTGTTGCTCCCAGGCGTGGGTAAGTGCTTGTCTGCCAACTCTCTTAATCCTATCCCGTGATTGTATTCAGCAATGAGCGCCAGACCGCTACGCGCCGTCAGCACCTCTTTCGTCGTCTCTATCTTGAACGGAAATATCGTTTGTTGTATCATTCTCTCAAGCCCCTTTCCTGGTTGATTTAACCTGTTGGGTGATATTTTATATCATCCCAATCCCTTTAACCAGAAGGGGTTCCTCTTTTTTTTCAATTCCTATCTCTGTTTTTGGGTCTATATCATTTCTATCTTTTTCTCTGCCCATAAACTCTTTCCATTCGATAATATATTCGAGCCTGACAAAAGGTAATCCTTTTATTATTTCAGCACTGTCAATCATTTCATTCATCTTGTCAGTAAGGTTTAACCAAGAATTGTATATAGCTACATTACCGATCTGTATACGGGTTGGATTTTCTCGTAGGGCATCCTGATGCGTATTGGTCAGCTCATTCCACAGTATCTTTTTTACGATTATATCTATATCTTGCGATTCCCTGATGCGTCTAACCGCTAAAGGGCCGCTCCCGAATATTGCATACTCATCTATTGGTAATTTTAAAGCTTCTAATTCTTCAATATATCTGATCATAATGGTTCAAATGTATTCTTTACCTTTCCATTCATTGATAAATGTTTGCAAGTAAAGCTCCATAAAAGCATGCCTTTTCTCGGTAACCTCCCCTTCCAATTGCCCTCTGACATAATCTTTTGTTTGCTGGATAATAGCTGTTCTTTTCATTGTGCTAAAGATAAACCTCCGGGAATGTTTGCTTTCAGTTACCTATTTTATATGAAGGTTTATTTTACTTATAGTAATCATCTATTCATCGTATTTTTTAGGAGAATTTCTTGCTGTGAGTAGTCCTATCTGATTATCCAGAATTTCATTCACTCTCATTAATTTGTGTGTTGGGTTATCAATCTCCAGAATCTCCTGGGTCTGTGATGACTCAAGCCCGAGATTCGCTGCAATAAGAAATGCGAGTTTTTCAGGGTCACTTGAATTCTCCACGACTACCATAACGTCTATAGGGAATGCCTTGCCATAATTAAATACTAAACGGCCCAATTTTTCTTTTACGGTTAAAACTAACGGCTCAATATCCACAATCTCACCTGCTGATTTTACGGCAACCTCCTTTATCACAATGGCTATCCAGATCGGTTCAATTTGGATAAGATCAATGAGTCTAGCTTTGCAGATCCCCTGAACCAAGACTTTGATCTTCCCACGTGTTTCTTTAGACCTAATTGTCCTCAAAATCATCCCTATAGTTCCAATGGTGTAGACATCCTGAACTAATGGATTTTCTACATTAATGTCCCTTTGGGCTATCAGAAATACTACTTTTCCCTTTCTTAATGCATGTTCAACAGCATTCATTGACTTCTGTCTCCCGATAAGGAGAGGTAGTATAAGATTAGGAAATGCAACCACGTCCCGTAACGGTAAGACAGGTAATATATTGGGAATATTTACTTCTATCCTTTCTGTCTGCAGGCAGTCAACCATGGCACTTTTCCCTCTGATTGTTCAAGTCTTCTGCATTATGACTCTCGAAAATGCCCGATCCACGAAGTGGGCAACAAGCGCCTCAAAAGAAATCCCCGCGGCCCGCCCAGCATCGGGATATAGACTTGTTGGTGTCATCCCAGGAAGGGTATTCAACTCAAGGATGACGGGCTC
>DOHC01000250.1 GCA_003535475.1 Nitrospiraceae bacterium | reverse complement strand
CCCCGATTTAACGGACACTGAGTTAAGTTAAGCTGCCATAGCCTGCCAGAAGATTTATTAGGGATTTCAGTTTAAGATATTAACAATAGCTTAAATAAAATATTCAACCACTAAAAGTTTAAATTATACGCCTCATTCGATTGCCCTTTAATTTTTCTGTGATTTTAGAGTAGAATAGTATTTATTTTTCAATTGAACCCGGGAGGTGTTTATGGGATATGTGAGCGGTCTTAAGTGCAGAGAATGCGGCAGGGAATATCCTGTTGATCCTATATATGTCTGTGAATTCTGTTTTGGCCCGCTGGAAGTGGTCTATGACTATAAAAAGATAAAGAAAGTGCTGACGAAAAAGAACATAAAGAGCAGAGAGGAAAATCTCTGGCGGTATAAGGAGCTTCTTCCCATAGACGGAGAGCCGCAGGTGGGATTGGAGACAGGGTTTACGCCTCTGATAAAAGCCGATAATCTTGCAAAGGAACTCGGTGTTAGTGAATTATACGTAAAGGATGATACCGTTGCCCATCCAACCCTGTCGTTCAAGGATAGGGTTGTAGCAGTTGCCCTTACAAAGGCAAAAGAGTTCGGGTTTGATACGGTTGCCTGCGCGTCTACGGGGAATCTCGCGCATTCTGTGTCCGCGCATGGCGCCAAGGCAGGGTTCAAGAGGTTTGTTTTTATACCCGCAAATCTTGAGGCGAGCAAAATTGTTGCATCACTGGTGTATGAGCCGAATCTGGTGGCAGTTGACGGAAATTATGATGAGGTTAACAGGCTCTGCAGCGAGATTGCCAATAAATATAAATGGGCGTTTGTAAATATAAATATCAGGCCGTTTTATGCTGAAGGCTCCAAGACTCAGGGCTTTGAGATTATAGAGCAGTTAGACTGGAAGGCGCCTGATAATGTGGTTGTGCCGTGCGCGAGCGGTTCATTGTTGACAAAGGTATGGAAAGCATTCAAGGAATTTAAAAAGATCGGGATACTGAAGAAACTTGATACAAAGGTTTTTGCTGCGCAGGCAACAGGGTGTTCTCCGATAGTCGCTGCAATAAAGCAGGGCACAGACGTGATAAGGCCTGTGAAACCAGATACGGTTGCGAAGTCTCTTGCAATAGGCAACCCGGCAGACGGATTTTATGCGCGTCAGGTTGTAAAAGAGACGGGCGGATACGGCGAAGATGTCTCTGATAAGGAGATAATAGACGGGATAAAACTTCTTGCAAAAACCGAGGGCATTTTTGCAGAGACAGCAGGAGGCGTTACAGTTGCATGCACAAAGAAACTGATTGAGTCAGGAAAGATAGGCAGGGATGAAACGACTGTTATCTGCATTACAGGCAACGGGCTTAAGACGCAGGAGGCGCTTGCAGGACAAACTACAGAGGTGCATTACATAAAGCCCAATCTTGCGGCATTTGAGGAAATATTAAAGAAAATTCAAAGTTCAAAATGAAAAATGCAAAATTATGGAGTTCGTCAATTTTGATTTTTGACTTTTAAATTTTACATTTTAGTAATTGGAGGTGACAATATGGCTGTAAAGGTTAGAATTCCGACTCCACTGCAAAGATTAACGCAGGGCGTGGAAGAGGTCGAAGGAGTGCCTGGCACAATAATAAATCTTGTCAAAGAATTGGAGAAAAAATTTCCCGGCATAGGCGAAAGGATATCCGAAGGCGGCAAGGTAAGGCGATTTGTCAACATCTATGTAAATGAGGAAGATATCAGATTTCTACAGGCAGAAGCAACAGTGGTCAAAGACGGCGATGAGGTTTCCATAGTGCCTGCTATTGCAGGAGGGATTTATTAACAGTGAACAGTGTCAGTGAATAGTAACAGTGAACTAACACTAATTACTGGCACTTATAGGGAGGTTTTATGAAAAAGCGGGTTAAGCTGACATTTCCGCAGCGCCTTATAAAAGAACCTGTTATATTTACAATGGCTAAGGAGCATGATGTCATGCCTAATATCAGAAGGGCAAGAGTTACAGAGACAGTCGGCGAGATGGTTCTTGAACTTGAGGGTGAAGAGGAGAATCTTGAGAAAGGCATAAAATATCTCAGAGAGCAGGGAGTAGACGTTGAACTGGTTGAGGGAGACATAATTGAGTAGAATTCAAAATTCAAAATTTAAAATGCAAAATTAAGGATTTCATTAATTTTAATTTTTGCTTTTTGATTTTTGCATTTGATAGATGGAGAATTAATGGAAACAGGAGAATGTAACAGTCCAAAGACTCTTTGGAAGGGCATAGTAGAAGAATACAGGGAGTTTCTTCCGGTAAGCAATGAGACGCCTGTTGTTACGCTTAATGAAGGATACACGCCTCTCATAAAGGCTGCTAATATGAAAAAAAGAGGCATTGACCTTGACATTTATTTTAAATGTGAGGGCGCTAACCCCACAGGTTCTTTCAAAGACAGGGGAATGACTCTTGCATTATCAAAGGCTATTGAGGCTGGTTCAAAAGCAGTAATGTGCGCATCAACAGGAAATACATCGGCTTATGCCGCTGCCTACGCCGCACGGGCAGGGATAAAGTCAGTAGTGCTTATTCCGCAGGGGAAGATAGCCCTCGGCAAGCTTTCTCAGGCGCTCGTTCACGGTGCGCATGTAATCCAGATAGAGGGGAATTTTGACGAGGCATTAAGCATAGTTAAAGAGCTTGTGCAGAGATATCCGATAACCCTTGTTAACTCAATAAATCCTTTCAGGCTGGAGAAGCAGAAGACAGCTGCCTTTGAGGTATGCGGCCAGCTTGGCTTTTCACCGAAATATCACGCGCTGCCTGTCGGCAATGCAGGAAATATAACCGCATACTGGAAAGGGTACAGTGAATATCGCAAGGGAGGAAAGATTTCTTCATTGCCGGTTATGCTTGGTTTTCAGGCAGCAGGAGCTGCGCCGATTGTTAAGGGACATCCTGTTGAAAGGCCTGAGACAATAGCGACAGCCATAAGAATCGGCAATCCTGCAAGCTGGAAAGGCGCAGTAGCGGCAAGGGATGAATCAGGCGGAAGGATTGATGCTGTGACAGACAAAGAAATATTAAAGGCTTACAATCTTATTGCATCAACAGAAGGCATATTCTGCGAGCCTGCGTCTGCCGCGTCGCTGGCAGGCGTGATGAAGCTGCATAAAGAAGGATATTTCAAGCATGGAGATTCTGTTGTTTGCACTCTTACCGGCCATGGGCTTAAAGACCCGGATATTGTATTCAGGGTATCAAAAGACCCAATGAAGGTTAAGGCTGATATCGCTGAGGTAGAGAAGATAATAGAAAGGATAATTTAGCCGGCGGGTAAATTTTACAGATGAAATATATAGTTATCATAGGCGATGGCATGGCAGACAGGCCGTTAAATGAGCTTGGTGGGAAAACTCCGTTGCAGGAGGCGTTTACACCGAATATGGACAAGCTTGCCTGCGAAGGAATAATCGGCAGGGTCAGAACAATCCCTGAGGGTTTTCATCCAGGTTCAGACGTTGCTAATCTGAGCGTGCTCGGTTATGACCCAAGAAAATTTTATACTGGCAGGGCATCACTTGAGGCAGCAAGCATCGGAGTAGACCTCAAAGACACGGATGTTGCTTACAGGTGCAATCTCGTAACTCTCAAATTTAACAAGAATAAGACACAGGCAATAATGGAGGATTACAGCGGAGGACATATTTCAACTGAAGATGCAGGGCTGCTCATCAATGATAGA
>DOHC01000225.1 GCA_003535475.1 Nitrospiraceae bacterium | reverse complement strand
CTATGTCAGCGATGAGTCCCATGCTGAAGCGGGATCTGAGCCTGTCCGTTATAGTTTTGATCTCCTTCGGCGGTCTGTCGCTGGAAATGGCTATCTGTTTCTGTTTCTCGTAAAGCGTGTTAATAGTATAAAACAACTCCTCCTGTGTTGCCATTTTATTTTCTACAAACTGGATATCGTCTATCAGGAGCAGGTCCACATTCCTGTATTTCTTTTTCAGCTCCTCAGTTTTTCCGTGCCGCACTGCTGATACTACCTCGTTTGTAAACTGCTCTGATGACACATAAAGCACATTGTAGTCCTGCTTGCTGTCTATTACGCTGTTCCCGATTGCGCTGAGCAGATGAGTTTTTCCCAAGCCAACGCCTCCATAAATAAATAACGGATTGTAAACTTTCCCGGGTGTTTCCGCCACTGCCTTTGCCGCTGCATGGGCAAACTGGTTGCTCTGTCCGCTTATAAAGTTTTCAAAGGTGTATTTTGGGTTGAGGTATATTCCTCTGCTTGCAAGCCTTGTTTTTCTGTTTTCAAGCCGGGCTTCTATTCTCTTTATCTCTGCTGCCTGTTTCTCGGCAACCCTGTATTTTAAAGTTACAGCGTGGCCAAGCATTCCTTCCAGTATTTCGATTATTAAGGTTGGATAGTAATCCTCTATCCATTCTTTAAAGAATCTGTTCGGCACCTCTAATGTGAGCTGCTGCTCTTTGAGCTGGACAGGCTTTATGGGCTTTATCCACAATTCAAATATGCTGGTCCCTATTTTTTCTTCTATCTTTGAAAGGCTTTTTTCCCAAATCTCTTCTAAAATCATTCCCCAACCCTCCAGTTATTAACAGTTTATTAACAGGTGTTAGTAATCCCCGCTGGGAGGTGCAATATTATATCTCATATCTTAAACTACAAGCAAGAAAACTGTTGGTTTTCTGTTAATATTTTGTTCTTTCTTTCCTCAGTCCTTTTTTGTTAAATATATAATCACTTTTCTATCCCTTTTACAAACACTAAAAACTCTTTTAAAAAGACAGGTTTATGCCTATTTGTAATTACTAACATCCTCTATTACTACTACTAAATATATTATATATAAGTAGTAGAAGAGCTTACGGATTCTTTATTCTCTTTTCTAAAAATGCCCTTATGAATTTGTCTATGTCTCCGTCAAGAACTGCATCCACGTTTCCACTCTCAATGAATGTCCTGTGATCTTTAACAAGCCTATAGGGTTGGAGAACATAAGACCGAATCTGATTTCCCCATGCGATGCCCTTCTTATCGCCCACTATTTCCTTCATCTTACTTTTCTGTTCACTCAGCGAGAGATTATAAAGACGTGATTTAAGTATCTTTAAAGCCGTAGCTTTGTTTTTATGCTGGGAGCGTTCATTCTGACAGGAAATAACTATACCTGAAGGCATATGGGTGATCCTGACAGCAGAGGATGTTTTGTTGACATGCTGTCCACCTGCGCCTGATGCCCTGAAGGTGTCAATCTTTATATCATCAGGCTTTATTTCTATATTTATGTCTTCTTCTATTTCAGGATAAACAATAACTGCGGCAAAAGAAGTATGCCTTCTTTTATTTGCATCATAGGGTGATATTCGAACAAGCCTGTGAACACCAGCCTCAGCCTTGAGAAAGCCGTAAGAATAAGGGCCGCTGACAGTAAATGTTGCGCTCTTTACGCCGGCCTCTTCTCCGGGCAGAAGGTCTACGACCTGAGCCGTAAATTTATGCTTTTCCGCCCAGCGCAGATACATCCGCAACAGTATCTGCGCCCAGTCCTGACTCTCTGTGCCGCCTGCGCCGGGATGAATGGACACAATGGTATTGTTCTTGTCCAGCTCTTCGGACAGCAGGTGCCGCAGTTCCAGTTCTTCGATTGCTGTTCTCAGAGCTGTAATCTCTGCCTGAATCTCCTGAAGAAAGACAGCGCCCTCCTCCTCGTCCAATATTTTTATGGATTCCTCAAGATAAGCTGTTTTTTCTGCCAGCGCTTCGAAGGGGAAAAGTATATCCTCTACGTATGCCTTTCTCTTCTGCAGTTCATGCATTTTACGGCGAGAATCCCACGAGGAAGAGAGGGAGAGTTCTTTGTCGAGATCTTCTATTTCCTGTTTAAGCTTAGGGACATCAAAGATAACCTCTAAGGGCTTCTATCTTTGCACTTAATGCTGAAAGTTCTTCTTTAAGCTCTGACTGCACCAACATATTACCTCCTGGACACATTTATTAATAATAAAACTGTTATCACAATACACAGATATGAAAACAGGTCGCCGTAGCGTGAATAAAAACTTCTTCTTGCATCAGTTGCCACATCCATAGTCATGGCTGTTCGCTGAAACAGGGATGTTGTCCCCAGTACCTTTCCCCTGCTGTCGATAAACCCTGAAATTCCTGTGTTTGCAGCCCTGATTACAGGCTTTCTGTTTTCTATGGCACGGAACACAGCCATACTGAAATGCTGATAAGGCCCCGCTGTTTTTCCAAACCAGGCGTCATTGGTTATTGTTACCATAAAGTTCCCGCCGTGCGAGTACGATTTCCTTACCAGGCCGGGGAAGATAATCTCATAACAGATAAAAACCCCAAAACTGCCGTAAGGAGTTTCAGCCCTTATCTGGTGTTTCCCCGGCGCATAATCCCCTATCCCTGCAACAAGCTTGTCCAAAAAAAACAGAACTTTTCTGAGGGGAACATATTCGCCGAAAGGGACTAAATGTATTTTATCATAAATTAATGAAGGCTTTCCATCAGGCGCAAGGAGGATTGCGCTGTTTGTCAGAAGGTTTTTACCGCTGTTCTTATCCCCACCAGCGTGTTCTTTGATAAGTACGCTGCCGAATAAAAGAGAAGTATTCAAGGCCTGCTGAAAGCTGGTCAGTTCCTGAGTAAATGCCAGGTCAGAATTAAAATAAAAAGGCGCCGCGGTTTCCGGCCAAACAACCAGCGAGGGGGAAAGAACAGCTGCCGCCTGTGTTAAATTCTTGTAGGTATCAAAAACTTCCCGCTGATAAGCCAAGTCCCATTTTTTGTCCTGCTCTATATTTCCCTGAATAACGCTTACCCTAACGTGCTTGCCGGGAGGGGTCTCATTTAAACGCCAGAATCCGTAGAGGAATACGGCAAGAATAAAAACAGAAAGCAGGGTAACGCCTATCACTGTCTGGGAAAGCGGAAATAGCGGCATGGCGCGAAGGCGTTTTTTAATTATGAAGAAATCGGCAATGGCTCCGTTTACAGCCACAATTAAAAAAGATACGCCGTAACCCCCTGTAATGTCGGCAAACTGGATTGCAGGTAAAAACATGTGCTGGGAATATCCAAGACTTGACCACGGAAATCCTGTTAAGGCATATGAACGCAAAAACTCAAGCGTTACCCAGAAGACAGGCGCTATAAGAAGCGCCGGCAGTCGGGTAGTTGCAATCTTCCATGAAAAAAGCACTGCAAAGAGCCCCGTATAAAGGCTCAAATAAAGGCTCAGGAGAAAGACAAGCGCAAGGCTTGGGATTAAAGGGATATTGCCATAGTGGTTTATTGAATAATATATCCAGTACAGCGTGCCAAGAAAATAAGGGATGCCGAGATAAAACCCTGCGCGAAAAGCCTCAGAGGGCTTTTTGTCCACGATGGAAATTAAAAACGGCGTAAGCGCAATCCATGCAAGGAAGAAAAAATTAAAAGTCGGAAAACAAAATATGAGAAGGGCGCCTGAAAGGATAGAGGGCCCGTAAATATAGAGCTTTTTTGCTATAAAATTTTTCATGTCTTGACAATAAAAAACTTAAAAGTGTAAAGTTAAAAGTGAACTGACCAAGGTTGCATTTAAGATTTAACTTATAACTTTTAACTCTAAACTTAATCATACGGGCAGTTAGCTCAGTCGGTAGANNGTTCGATTCTGCGACTGCCCACCATGATTTTATTCTTATGGTGAATGTTGAGTCAAGAACAATCGCAACCCCCTCCGTGCTGTTGCAAAATCCGGGAGATAACAAAAATATTTAATAAGCTTTGTAAAGGGAAAAGATGGCTGAGATAATAGGGAAGAAGACGTTATGGCAGGGGAATTTTTTAAAGAGCATGGGCATTACATATAAAGATTCAACCGGTGTCCTGAGAAGCTGGGAGACTTTTGAAAGGGTAAACTGTAACGGCATTGTTGTGATTGTGCCTGTTACATCAGAAGGTGAGGTTCTCATAATAAGGCAGTTCAGGCCTGCAGTGAACAGCTATGTGATAGAATTTCCGGCAGGGCTCAATGACAAAGGAGAAGCACTCGAAGATGCCGCCAGAAGAGAGCTTATCGAAGAGACTGGATATTCCGCGAAGGAAATGATTTTTCTTGCAGAAGGGCCAATATCATCAGGCGCATCAGGAGAAATACTCACCGTATATCTTGCAAAGGGACTGGAGTTCAAAGGGAAACAGCACAACGATGAAGAAGAGGATATAGAAGTTTTTCGGGTTCCGGCAAATGAACTATACGACAGATTATCTTCCTTTAAAAAAGACGGCAATCATATCGACCTTAAGATTTTTGGGTTAATAGAGCTTGCAAGAAAACGCCTTTGAAATGTCAGATATCCTTAAAATCTCCGCAGTCTTTGTCCTTATACTCATTCTTTTAAGAAAGAAAATGAACATAGGTTATGTCCTGCTGATCGCCTCAGCGGCCCTTGCGATTTTATATCTCATGTCCCCTTCATCAATGGCGTCTGCGATAAAGGCTGCATGTCTGGATAAAGTTACAATAAAACTTGCCCTTGCCCTGACCCTTATAAGGGCTTTTGAATTAATACTCAGAGAGAAGGATGTCCTGTCTGAGATGATGACAGCATCACGTCTGCTGTTAAGAAGAAAGAAGGCAGTTGTGGTCTCAATGCCTCTGCTGATAGGGCTTCTGCCCTCTGTGGGAGGCGCATATTT